>JALVAI010000027.1 GCA_027011235.1 Desulfobulbaceae bacterium | reverse complement strand
ATGTGCTGTAGGAGCGGATTTATCCGCGAATAGAGCTCACCTGATTACCTGGATAACCATGAAAATTTCGCGGCTGAAGCCGCTCCTACGGCCTTTGGTTGTGGGTAAAACCCGCCTTAAACGTAACTTGTTGATTTTCATGATTTGTTGCGCCGCTAAGCCATACTGGTTTATCTGAAAATGAAAAATAATCGTTGATTGCCGGAGAGGATACCGCTGTCTGAAACAGAGCGGAAAACACGAGCCCCCGGTCAGGAAAGGGTCTGATCCAACTCTTCCTTGAGGTCCCGTCCAAAGAGTTCACGCACGGCCTGCATGCAATCCTTGTCCTCATACAATACCTGGTATGTCTGTTCCAGGATGGGCATTTCAACGCCAAGGGAAGCGGCGAGGTTGTAACAGGATTTGGTCGTCTTCACCCCTTCCGCCACCATGGTCATTTCAGAAAGGACTGTTGCCAATTTTTTTCCCTTGCCGAGCTTGAGACCAACTGTGCGGTTTCGGCTGAGACTGCCGGTACAGGTCAAGACCAGATCACCCATCCCCCCCAGACCGGAAAAGGTAAAGGGAAGGGCGCCCATGGCAACCCCCATCCTGGTTATTTCGGCCAGGCCACGGGTAATAAGAGCGGCCCGGGTATTAAGGCCGAACCCAAGTCCATCGCTGATACCGGCAGCAATGGCAATAACGTTTTTCATGGCCCCGGAAATCTCGAGACCGATCACATCGGTGCTGGTATAGGCACGAAAATAATCGGTGGCAAAGAGATACTGCACGGCCCTGGCGTCCTCGATATCGGCAAAGGCGACCGTTACCGCCGTGGGCTGGTGGCCGGCCACCTCTTTGGCAAAACTCGGCCCGGAAAGAACACCAAAAGAAAAATCCCCGGCCCGGCCTCCTGCCTCCTCAATCATCAATTCGGTCATGGTCTGGCGGGTGCCTATCTCTATACCCTTGACAGCGGAAACAAGCCGGGCACCGCTTTTGAGAAAGGGAAGGAGGCGGCAAAATACCTGCCGAAAGCCATGGGAGGGGATGACCATAACCACATAGTCGGCATCACGGACCGCTTTTTCCAGATCTTTTTCCAGGTTCAGATTTTTCGACAGGGGAAATCCTGGCAGATAGCGGCTGTTCTCGCCTTCCCTTTGTATCCGGTCAATGTGTTCCGGTCGATGGCCCCAGAGCCATACGTTCCCGTCCTTTTCGGCCAGCAGTTGGGCAAGGGCCGTTCCCCAGCTTCCGGCGCCGATAACCGCCGTTTTATTCATCGTCTTTTTCTGCACCTCCGTCTTCCTCGTCCCCACTTACCTCCTCACGGGCCAGCATGGAGAGACCAACGACCTTTTCACCATCGGCCAGGTTAATCAGGCGCACTCCCTGGGTATTGCGGCCGATAATCCGTACCGTGTCCATGGGCATGCGAATCACCTTGCCGGAATTGGTGATCAGCATGACCTGGTCCTCATCAACCACCTGCAGGGCGCCGACAACCATACCATTGCGCTCGCTGGTCTTGATGGCAAACACACCCTTGCCGCCGCGCTTTTGTAATTTGTACTCGGAAACAGCGGTTCTCTTGCCATATCCGTTCTCCGTAACCGTCAGGATGGAGTCATCTCCGGTCAGGACAACCACGCCGACCACCTCATCATCCTCACCCAGGGTAATTCCCTTGACACCGGCGGCAAGTCTCCCCATGGTGCGGACATCCGATTCATGGAAATGGATGGACAATCCCTTTCTCGTTACCAAAAAGAGCTCGTTTTCCCCGGAGGTGATGGCTGCGGTGAGTATTTCATCATCCTCCTTTATGGTGAGACCGAATTTTCCCTTGCGCAGGGGCCGCTTGTATTCGGCGATGGAGGTCTTCTTGACCCTTCCTTTTTTGGTCACTGTCAGCACGGTCTTTGACTCATCGGCCCCGGCCAGGTCAGCCACCGGCAGGATGGCCGCCACCCGTTCATCCTCTCCCAGTTCCAGCAAGTTGACAATGGCCTTGCCGCGTGCGGTCCTGCCGGCCAGCGGCAGTTCATAGACCCGGCGCCAGAAGACTCGTCCCCGGTTGGTGAAAAAGAGAAAGGTGTCAAGAGTGGAGGCGATATAGAGATTGGTCACAAAATCGTCCTCAACCGTGGTCATTCCCCGAACACCCTTGCCGCCCCGCCGCTGGGCCCGGTACAGGCTGATGGGATTGCGCTTGATATACCCCTTATGGGTGACGGTGACCACCATCTCTTCCGGCACAACGAGATCCTCGGGCAGGATCTCGTCCGGAGCATCGATAATCTCTGTCCGGCGCTCATCGCCATATTCATCACGAATCTTTTCAAACTCTTCCCGAACGATCTGGACGACCAGGGCGTCATCGCCAAGCACCTTTTTCAACCACTTGATTCGTTTGATGATCTCTTCATAATCCTGGATGATCTTGTCCCGCTCCAGGCCGGTCAACCGTTGCAGACGCATATCCAGGATGGTCTGGGCCTGGATTTCCGACAGCTCGAAACGGCTGATCAGGCCTGCTTTTGCCTCGGCCGGATTGGCGGACCCCCTGATCAGGGCCACCACCTCGTCAAGATTGGAAATGGCTATTTTCAACCCTTCCAGAATATGGGCCCTTTCTTCCGCCTTGCGCAGTTCAAAGGCTGTTCTTCTGTAAACAATTGTTTTCCGGTGCAGAATAAAATGCTCAAGCACCTGTTTCAGGTTGAGAATTTCCGGCTTGTTGTTGACGATGCAAAGCAGGATGATACCGAAACTCTTTTGCAACGGTGTCATCTTGTACAACTGATTGATAACGATTTCCGGCATTTCATCCTTGCGCAGCTCAAGAACTATGCGCAGACCGTGGCGGTCTGATTCGTCACGCACCTCGGAAATGGAGGTGATCCGTTTTTCCTTCATCAGCAGGGCGATTTTTTCCACCAGGGCCGCCTTGTTCTGCTGGTAGGGAATTTCCGTAATAATAATCGATTCACCGCCCTTTTTCCGTTCCTCGACATGGGTGCGCGAACGCATGATCACCACCCCTCTTCCCGTTTCATAGGCCTCGCGGATTCCGGCCCGGCCACAGATGAAACCACCGGTGGGAAAATCCGGTCCGGTGATGATCTCCATCAGTTGGTGAACAGTCAGGTTGGGATCGTCAATCAGGGCGATCAGCCCGTTCATGACCTCGGTCAGGTTATGGGGGGGAATCTTGGTCGCCATGCCCACGGCAATACCCTCGGAACCGTTGACCAGGATATTGGGTATCTTGGAGGGCAGGACCGATGGTTCCTGCAGCGAGTTGTCATAGTTAGGGATAAAATCAACGGTCTCCTTGTCCAGGTCGGCAACGATTTCCTGGTCCAGCCTGGTCATCCGGGCCTCGGTATACCGCATGGCCGCCGGGGCGTCGCCATCCATGGAACCGAAGTTTCCCTGGCCGTCTACCAGGGGATAGCGGAGGGAAAAATCCTGGGCCATGCGGACCAGGGTATCATAGGCCGCCGTATCGCCGTGGGGATGATATTTACCAATAACGTCACCGACTATCCGCGCTGATTTGATATAGGGCCGGTTATAGGTATTGCCAAGTTCACGCATGGCAAAAAGGACCCTTCTGTGGACCGGTTTCAGGCCATCTCTGACGTCGGGCAGGGCGCGGCCGACAATGACGGACATGGCATAGTCCAGATAGGATTTTCGCAGTTCCTGTTCAATGGTTATGGCGGGAAAATCCTGCTGTCCGTTTTCCGTTTCAGTGGTCATACTGAATTGTTATCCTTTAATTTTTCTAATTTTTTCTTTCTATTAACAACAAAACATATCTGAAAATTCCGGCATAATCAGATATCCAGCTCCGAGACCTCGAGGGCATGGTTCTGAATAAATTCCCGCCGTGGTTCCACTTTGTCACCCATCAGGGTGGTAAACATATCGTCGGCCGATTCAGCATTTTCTATTTTTACCTGGATAAGGGTCCTGTTTTCCGGGTTCATGGTGGTCTCCCACAACTGTTCCGGATTCATTTCACCAAGACCTTTATAACGCTGCAAGTGACTGCCGCGAAATGTTTCCTCCCGGACGACCTTGATCAGCTCATGCCAGTTTTCCGCTGAATATTCCTTTTCCCGACCGCTTGCACCGGTCTTGATAATGGTAAATGTATCGTTAAGATAATCTTTTAGTTGATCATACAGTTCCAGACCATGCCGGTATTCAGCTATCAGGGGAATATTCGGTCCCAGGGTCGTCATGACATGAAACTGACCATGGAAAGAGACATCCACCTCATAACAAC
>JALVAI010000026.1 GCA_027011235.1 Desulfobulbaceae bacterium | reverse complement strand
GAAAACGACCAGGGTACAAACCACCAATTCCAGACCAACCGAACCCGTCAACCAGTCACGCAGAAAGGCCCTGAAAACCATTGCCGCAGGCAGCGCGGCCGCCGGCGCCCTGGCCATGACCGGTAAATGGAGCAAACCGGTGGTCAACTCGATTATCCTGCCGGCCCATGCCCAGGCAACCAATGGAGCCGCGCCGGCAACCTGTACCACACAAGTTACCTCTGCCTGTTATGCGGTAGACCTGGGAAAGGCGGCCCATGGCAAACTCGTCCTTCCCCTTGCTGGTGTTCAGGTCCAGGGGGATATCACTCCCGCTCAGGCAGGAGTCGCCATTACCGTTGAAATCAGAACCGTCCTTATAAACCAATCTCTTCCAAGAACGGATACCCTGCAGACAACGACGGATTCATCCGGATCTTTTGACGTTACCCAGGCATGGACTGCAAGCGATGGAGTCGCCTCCATCAGTGGAGTAATGGTTACCGGGCCATGTAACAGCCTTGATGCCCAACCGTGTCCCACCTGATACTCGGGATCATCGGTGGGGAAGTGGAGTTTTGAAAGAAATTTGGATAGATATCGTATCCCATTACCCGAGAGAAACGTTATGAAATATGGTGTGTGTATTACTCTTTGCATCGCACTACTGCTGCGTAGCGGTACAGCCAACGCCCTTTCACCGGCAAAAGACTTTCTGCCGATGCAGAGTATTGGGCTTGCCGGTATGCCAAGTGTCGGTATGGCCATCGGAGATGTTGATGATGATGGCGATATTGATATCCTTGTTGCCAATGACGGCGCCGAAAACAGACTCTACCGCAACAGGGGAAATGCCACTTTTACCATTGAATATGTCAGTGCTGATTCCCTGAAAACAAGGGACATAAAAGCTGTTGATATGGATAATGACGGCGATTTGGATATCATTACTGCAGAAGGCGCGGCCAGCGGAATTGTATCCAGTAAACTCTATCTCAATGATGGTACCGGTCATTTTGGGTCAGGGATCAATTTTGAAAATCACAGCGCCCCCTATTATGGCAAGAGCATTGCCGCCGGCGATCTCAATGGTGACGGTAAAATAGATGTTGTGATCGCCTATTATGGAAAAAATCGGGTCTGCCTGCAGGATACGATAACCAGTTGGACATGTGGTGATTTATCCGACGCGAACAATCATACAGCCTCCATTGCAATAGCCGATATCGATAGGGACGGCAGACTTGATGTAGTAACCGCCAATACAAACACCTATAATTTTGTCTATTTTAACAATGGGTCCTCCGATCCGCCGACCATGAGAACATTCAGCGGCTCTTCTGAGCATTCCTATGCTCTGGCCGTTGGCGACCTCAACCATGATGGTAAGCCGGATATTGTTGTCGGAAACTATAACGGCATCAATCGATTGTACCAGTTCAAGGGCACGCGAATCCCGCAGACCAGCTCGAATCTCGGTAATTTTACCCATAAGACGTATGGCATCTCATTGGGTGATATTGACCGGGACGGGGATCTTGATGTCCTGATCGCCAATAACCGCCAGGACAATCTGCTCATGAAAAACAGGGGGAATGGCTACTTCCAGGAAGGTGATGCCTTTTTGCTTCAGGATCCCGGCGAATCATATCGGTTTGTAATAGCGGATTTCAACCGTGATGGAAAAAATGATCTTGCCTGTGCCAACAATTATGGATCCAATGCTCTGTTTTTGCATAAACACAATTCACTGTCCCTGCTTATGGCGCCTGTGATCGCCGGTGCCCATAATTCCTCTCCGCCTTCAAGCCCGGCAGCACCCAGCCATATTACGGCAACTGCGATGAATGATACCTTTGGCATCATTCTCCATTGGCACGATAATTCAAATAATGAGAACAACTTTCTCATTTATCGCAGTGAAACGAATAATTTCAATGATGCCGTGCGGACAACCATAACCGCCCCTAACCTGACTTCTATTGCATTCTTCCACCTGGATCCATGTAAAAGGTATTATTTCTGGGTTGCCGCAAAAAACACGACAGGTCAAAGCGTATCTGCAAATTACGCGACCGCAATGACAGCGCCCGATGCCCCGGAAGATGTATACACGACCAATTACACCATCAGATCCACCATGTTGTATTGGCGAAACAATGTTGATCAATGCACAGTACGGTATCATGTGTATGCAAAAGCTCCAGAAGATGACAGCTATACGCAAATTCCCGATGGTGATACCTTGACCGATGGATCGGTCGGGAGCGTCAATGTCGGTATTACTCCTGAAACCTATATTTATTACAGGGTTGCCGCTGAAAACAACGATGGTACCATTGGTCCGATGAGTTGCACGGTTAAATCAGGATACCGTGCGGCCTATGCCTACAATCATGCCGGCTGTAATGCAGCCGTCGGCTACGCTTTCGGTGATAAACCAAAATATCCCTGGGCCTCGATGGATAAGAACAGCAAGGTAATTTTTACCTGGGACGATGTCCCTATCCAGTACAACAGCAATGGATCAGCCGTCAGCTTGTACGCAAACTGCTTTCGAATTGCATATAAAATTGGTGCGGGCGGATGGGTCCATCACACCGATTGTCTGCAAAATCCTATAACTCTGAACAACTGGCAATATCAGCGTTTTGAAATCAACCAGTTAAGTGCGGATATATCAGCTACTCTCAGAATATCGACACATTATCTCTACGATACGGATGGAGATGGAAATAAGGAAGATGTATATAGCGAACCCATTACCATCACGGGCCGGACTCTGCCAAACGGTAGTGGCGGCGGGGGGGTGGCCGCCCTTGGAACTACTCCATGGGTGACCGCCAGTCACTATTTTCCAGGTAAAATCATGGTAGGCTGGACTACCAGTAGCAACGCAACGAGTTATCAGGTGTACAGGGGCAATTGGAATGGTTCCTGTGCAGGGACGAGTTATGGTTCATACCGAACGTTCTCAGCCGGTCAATCGTCCTTTGATGATATGGTCGGAGACTGGAAACAATTCTGTTATAAAGTCAGGGCCTGTAATAATGGAGTATGTACAGCTTTTTCGACCGGTGAATATGGAAATTCCGGCGGGTTATGAGAATTTTCTACTTTCTTTGTTAATTGTCCGGGAAGATACGGTCACGGCTGGTGATGATTCTACGGGTGAAAATGTCAGGGCGGGAATATTTGTTCACATAAGTGGTACAGAACCTGTTCCGGGCTATCCGGTGGACAGTTCAGGGATGATGGCGACAGTCTCTGGATATGCTGTGGAAGAAATTTACACCAAAGGGAAAATGTGGCCATTTTTTTTGCAGAAACCGGCCACTTCCCCAGGCGCGCGCCTGGTTACGGGCCGGGAAGATGCGGTCACGGCTGGTGACGATTTTACGGGTGAAAATGTCAGGGACGGAGTGTGAGGCACGGACGTGTTGGTGCAGGCAGGTAAGTTCCTCACGGACCGAGGCAAGGGACCGGGCAGGTCGGTTGGCCATAAAGGCTGCCCGCTCGGCCGGATCATCAAACATGGAACTATAAAAGGTGTTCAGTTCCTTTCTGGTGAGTGATTGCTCCATCTTCTCATAGGCAGGAATCGGAATGCCCCCGCGGTCATCAATGGGATACAGGGTTCCTGCCAGGGCCGTGGCCGAGGTAAAGCGCGCCCGCCAATCGGCAAGGGTCCGTGCCGCCACCCACACCCCCATGGACCAGGCCAGCAGGTCGATCCGTTCGTAAGCATCGAGCCGGGAGAGATCGGGAAGGTCAAGGCGGCGATAGTCATAACAGAGAAAACAATCGCTGTCGTCGGGAAGCAGACCGATGAAGGGCTCCGGCCCCATGGCCCAGCCGGCCATCAAGAGAAGGCAGCGGTTGTTTTTCTTTCCTGTCTGTAGCCAGCTCCCTCTCATGGTCGCGTTTTCATGGCTTCTGCAATCAGGCGCGGCAGGGGCGCCAGGTTTTCCCTGTCCAAGGCGGCGGTCAGTGACAGCCGCAACCGGGCCGTGCCTGCGGGCACCGTGGGCGGCCGCACCGCCGTGACCCAGAAACCCTGTGTTCGCAGGGTATCAGCCACCTGCACGGCCAGGTCTGCCGCCCCGATCAGCACCGGCACTATATGCGAGCTTCCCCCGGTCTGGAGGCCGTGCTCCTGTAGCCCTTTGCGCAATCCATCGGCAAGTTGCCGGACCTGCCTGCGCTGCCGGGTCATCTCCGGAATTTTTTTCAGCACAAAAAGGAGCCAGGAAAGCGAGACCGGCGGCAGGCCGGTGGTAAAGATAAAGGAGCGGCTTGTGTTGAGCAGATATTCCCGCAGGACTTG
>JALVAI010000025.1 GCA_027011235.1 Desulfobulbaceae bacterium | reverse complement strand
AAGATGAGACCGGAATGCCGATCATTGTCGCGGATGACCCCCTGTCCTCAGTGGTGTTAGGCTCCGGGCAGGCCCTGGATAATATAGAAATTCTCAAAGAGATTGCCATCGATTAGACAGCGGTTTCCCAAGTTACGGGGTCTGTTGATTCGTCTTATTTTGGTTTCCTGTTTCCTGCCTGTCCGGACTTCAGGCGTCCGGCAATTCAGCTTACCAAGGCACACAAAAAATAAAGTTTCTGTGGCGCCGGGTTGAGTGGGGATGGATTGGACACTTTCCGCCTCGGGGTATTCATCGATTATTTTTTTTAGGACCGTTGAATCTCAAGTGCCCTGGAAGGGTTGACTGCATGCGGCCCATTGCTACTGCTCATCTTATTTTACTACTCATATGAGAAAAAAGGGAAATAGAAAACCCAAGGGAAGGTTTCGGGCCTTACGGCTTATCCTGTTGATTGGATTTCTCCTGACCATGGCCCTTATTTTTCTCGTTTCCACCTTTGGCAGCCAGAAATTCGGCCCTCTGCATGAACTGTTGTTCGAGGCTGCCGGCCCGGTCCAGAACCTTTTTGCCCGCGGTTCGGATGCTCTTCGTTCCCTGAAGCAGAATTATGTCGACCTGCTTTCCGTAAAAGAGGAAAATAAACGATTAACAGCGGAATTACAGGAATGCCGGACGTTAAGTTTTAAAAACAGAGAAGCACTG
The DNA here is from genome assembly GCA_027011235.1 of Desulfobulbaceae bacterium. Classification (GTDB taxonomy): domain Bacteria; phylum Desulfobacterota; class Desulfobulbia; order Desulfobulbales; family Desulfobulbaceae; genus DRLX01. The sequence goes on along the minus strand of JALVAI010000025.1, from coordinate 3,642 downwards.
GCAACCAATACCCGCCTGCGCAAACTGCTTGACTTCAAGGAAAGCAGTGACTTGCCCATGGTGGCTGCCCGCATTATAGGTAAGGACCCCTCGGTCTGGTTCAGAAATGTCATTATAGATCGCGGCAGCCGTGACGGCGTTGCCCGTGGAATGGCCGTTGTCAATGGAGACGGCATCGTCGGTCAGGTGTTTTCCGTATCCCCCAACTTTTCCAAGGTGTTGCTGGCTGTGGCCCCGTCAAGCGCCATGGATGTGCTGTTGCAGAAATCAAGGGCCAGGGGCATCCTGAAAGGGACCGGTTCTTTGACCTATGAGTTGGACTATATTTTGAAAACCACCGAAGTCAACAAGGGTGACCAGGTGGTAACCGCAGGCTATGGCGGTATCTTCCCAACCGGTTTACCCATCGGAGTTGTGTCCAAGGTCGTCAGGAAACGACGTGGCATGTTCCAGCATATCGAGGTGACCCCGTCCGTTGATTTTCTGACCCTTGAGGACCTGCTGGTCATTGAACAGGAACTGGTTATCCCGGAAGAGAAAGGAGACGGTCTGCCTGATGTTCCGTGAACAACAGTTCAGGCGGACTTTTCCGATTTCTTCTCTTGATGGCGTCGTAAAAACTTCGATCTACTGCGTCGTGTGTCCTGTGGCGACTCTCAACATACTGCATGTATGGTTAAGGCCCGCCACAGAACACTACTCCTTGTGTATCTATGTTTTTGCTTAGCCATCTTTAAGCATTGTCTGGACTTTTTACGAGTTCATCTCTCTTAAGCACCATAGATTATGTTTGTGCTGATATTTTTCCTTTTGGGTCTGCTGCTCATTATTCTCCAGACCACGGTTTTCATGATCAATCCCGTCTGGAACGGCGCCCCTGATCTCTATTTTATCCTGGTGGCATATCTTGCCTACCGGCATGACCTGTTTCGCAGCCTCATTGTCCTGTTTCCCCTGGCCATGATTTTTGATGTTCTCTCAGGGCTTGTCCTCGGTATGTATCCTGCGCTTTTCATTCTGGGCTATTTTTTGTTGAAGGTCATGAGTGACCGTTTGCCGGTCCGGGAATCTTTTTATCAGGTACCGATGATTGGTGTCGGCTATCTGCTGGTCAACTGGCTGGTCTATGTCTGTATGAGCTTTGCGGTGCCGTCCATGCTGGTGCCCTGGTCCTGGCCGATAATGTTTATGCGGGCCGCCCTTGTCGTTCTTTTTTCCTTTCCCCTGTTTCGTCTGTTTGAATTTGTGAATCGACGGATCGAGGGAAAGTTTACCGGTTTTTACAAGGGACGGCTCCGTTCGGGTAATCGATATCGCGAGTAGGAAATGATCAGGCTTCCCAGGAAAAAACAGGCAAACAGAAAGCGGCCGGAATCGCTGCTCGATCGTGAACGGAAAAAGGAGAGCCGGGTTAGTCTGCTCATCCACCGGGATGATGGTGCGCTTGATTTTTTTCGTAAACGGGCCTTTTATTCCGCCTTTGTCATCATTTTTTTCTTTGCCGTCCTGGTGGCCAGGCTCTGGTTTCTCCAGGTGCAGCAGGGTGAACGATACAGTCGCCTGGCAGACAGCAACCGTGTCCGTTATCTCGAAATAGCCGCACCCCGTGGTAATATCCTCGACAGCATGGGGCGGGAAATCGTTACCAACCGGCCCTCCTTTAATGTTGTCTGGGTCAGGGAAAACAACCGGCTTGATGATGTTCTGCTCAAAAAGATGGCGGCCATTCTTGAGGTGGATGTTTCCGATCTTCTGGCCAGGATAAGAAAAATGGCCGGGACACCGGGCCATATACCCATCCGGCTGGCGGAGGACATTGACTGGAACAAGGTGGCCTACATTGAAAATAACCGGATGAATCTTCCCGGGATCAAGATACAGGTCATTCCACGCCGTGTTTATCATTTTGGAAATCTTGCCTCCCATATTATCGGCTATCTTGGTGAAATTAATGAAAAAGAGTTGAAATCTTCCCGCGAGGGCGAGTATCGGGGTGGTGATCTGATAGGAAAAATGGGCCTGGAACGGCTGCGCGAAAAAGATTTGCGTGGTGAAAAGGGGCGCCACTATATGGAGGTGAACGCCCTTGGTTTTGAACAGCGCAATTTAAAGGGTATCGAACCCCTGCCCGGCAATGATCTGCAACTGACCATTGATATGGACCTGCAGCGGACCGCGGAAGAGACCATGGCAGCCGACCGTAAATCCGGGGCCGTGGTGGCCGTTGAAGTCAACAGCGGTCGTATCCTGGCAGCCGCAAGCGCGCCGAGCCTTGAGCTTGATAAGTTCATCGGCGGTATTTCTTATAAAAACTGGCAGGCCATGCTCGAAAATCCCCTTCATCCCCTGATCAACAAGATTGTCCAGGGGCAATATCCACCCGGATCAACCTACAAACTGGTGACAGCGGCAGCCGGTCTTGCCGAACGGGTGATTTCCCCGGATTCCATAATCTACTGTCCGGGGCATTATCGGTTCGGGAACAGGATATACCGCTGCTGGAAACATTCAGGCCATGGTGCGGTTGATTTAAACCGCGCCTTGTCCGAGTCCTGCGATGTGTATTTTTACCAGGTCGGGCAACGGCTTGGTGTCGACCGGCTGGCCAAATATGCCCATATGTTCGGTCTTGGCCGGAAAACCGGGGTGGAAATGGAGCATGAAAAATCTGGTCTTATACCAACAGCGGCCTGGAAAAAGAAACGTTTTGGCAGGGCATGGCAAGAGGGGGAGACACTTTCCGTGGCCATTGGCCAGGGGTTTGACCTTGTCACCCCTCTGCAGCTTGCCTTTATGACCGCCACGGTCGCCAACGGCGGCACGCTTTATAAACCCGGCCTGGTGGAGAAGGTGCGTGATCCCGACGGCAAGGTCATTGAACAGTTTGAACCTGAGATTGTCAACAGGCTGACGGGCCAGGGACGAAATCTTGCCCTGGTCCGCAAGGGACTTATCGAGGCCGTTAACGGGCGCCATGGGACCGGCAGGCGGGCGCGTCTCAAAGACCTGGGTATTACCGTGGCCGGAAAAACCGGTACTGCCCAGGTCGTGCGTCTCAAGCAGTACCGTCATCTCAAGGAAAAGGACATTCCCTACAAGTACAGGGACCATGCCTGGTTTACCTGTTTTGCGCCGGCGGAAAATCCGGAGATTGCTGTTACTGTGCTGGTGGAACATGGCTTGCACGGAGGTTCCGGGGCCGCGCCGGTGGCAAAGGCCGTTTTGGAGGCATATTTCAAAAAACGTCTCAAGGACAGTGGCAATGTTTCGGTGCAGGTTGTCCACGATGAAGCAGGTGCAGTTCGGAAGAAGAAAATCCACTGATCCGAAGAGGAAAGAAAACATGTTGCGTTTTGATCGTCGTCTCGTCCATCATTTTGACTGGGTAATGCTGCTGATGCTGCTTTTGGTGTCAGCCATGGCTTTGACCAATCTCTACAGTTCAACCTGGAACGGCACCGGTACGGTCTCCTCCATATTCCTCAAGCAGGCCTATATCTTCGGCGCCGGACTGGTCATGATTTTCGTACTCATGGCCGTTGATTACGGGGAGCTGGCGACTTTCGGGTATGTTCTCTATATCGGTATTGTCCTGTTGCTGCTCTATACCAATTTTTTTGTCCATACCACCATTAACGGCTC
>JALVAI010000024.1 GCA_027011235.1 Desulfobulbaceae bacterium | reverse complement strand
GTTGTGGATACACCGGTGAAAAAGGCTGTCCTGGCCCTTGGCTGGCCCACCGATGATTTCTGGGATATCGGTCGTACCCGGCGTCTAAGCGTGCTGGCCGCGCTATTGGAAGACAGGCTGCGGCAAACCATCCGGGAAGAACTTGGCGCTGCCTATTCACCGGTGGCCTATAATGCTCCCAGCAGGGTAGACCGGGGCTATGGCGTTTTGCGTTCTCTGGTGACCGTTGCTCCCGGAGAAATCGGACTGGTCCGGGAAAAGATAGAGACCATTGCCGCCGACCTTGCTGATCAGGGGGTTGATGCCGATGAGCTGCAACGGATAGTTGCCCCGATTCTGACTTCGATCCGGGACCACAGGCGAACCAATCGCTACTGGCTGGAGATGGTGCTTGCCCTTTCTTCCCGCCATCCCGAACAGCTGCACTGGCCGTTGACGATCAGCAAGGATTATGCGGCCATTACTCCGGCCCAGATAAACAGCCTTGCGGCCAGGTATCTCAAAAGGGAAAAACAAGCCGTTCTGATCGTGCGGTCAAAGAACAGGAAACAGAACTGATCAGCCGACCAACCACACCGCCTGGTTTTGTGCCTTTTGGGTGGTGCGATCCGATACGCCGCCGAAAAAACCCTTGTTGGTTTCCCTTCCCCGCCGGCCAAGAACTATGGTGCCGCAATGGTGTTTTTTGGCCTTGCGCAGAAGATCATGGCTGGCGTCAAAACCTGATTGCACATCGAGCTGTTTGATCCGCTCTTTGTTCACTCCGCCCTCTATCAGTATCTGGGTATGGGCGCCGTACAGGTTATTTTCCAGGTCCAGGTGTTGTGCGCACCACTCTTCTCCCCATTGACCATAAAAATCCTCGGGGGATGCCTTGGGGACATTGCCGAAAAACTGGGAGGAATGATACAGGAAAATTTCCGCCTCGGGGTTGGCATGCAGGATAAAGGAGAGGTGATCGGCCGCCATCAGGGAAACAGGCAGGGCATGGACGGCAAGAAGAAAACGGGTTGACGTAACCTCGCCATCAATGATCCAGAGCGGCACTTCATGGCATGATTCCAGAAGCTGTGACGAAACACTGCCAAAAAACATTTCGCCCACCTTGCCCATGCCCCTGCGGCCGATGAGCAGGGCATCATAGTTGCCCTGGACGGCAGTATGGTGGATGGCGGTGGCAATATTTGCCCGGCTGCTCGTGGTCAGGGTATTGACCCGGTCTTCGGTAAAACCGTTGCGCAGTAATCGTTGTCTGGCATCCTGCAGGTATTTGTCGGCTACCCTGGTTTTTGCCTCCATTGCCGGAGATGGAGCGCGCAGAGGATCAACATCGAACATCCAGTTCTGGTCACTTCCGGCTGACGAGACAACGGCAAGGAGGTGGACGATCGTCTCATTATCATGGGCAAACAGGCGGATCAGGTAATCAAGACTGTTGGAACTGAAGACGGAACCGTCAATGGCCACGAGTATTTTTTTCTCCATTATCTCCTCCCGCTGAAAAATGATCTTTGTGCTTTCTCGTTCCTCCTTAATCAGATGTATAAGATTGAACAAGGCGAAACACAACTGAAAGGGAGATTTTTTATTCCCGTTGTTCAGGTCAGCAGCAGGTACAGAAGCGTAACCGTGGAGATGGAGATCAGGCGGAACGTCTGGCTGAACAGGATGAGCTGCATGGCAAGACCCGGTTTGAAGATACCCGCGTAATAGGGGAATTGATGACGAATGGCCCGCACCGGGGAGGAGAGGATGTTGCCGACCAGCAGGGCAAGAATAATTTCCCGGTTATCCATGGCGCCGCTTGCAAGCATGGCGCCGGCAGCGGCCAGCCCGGCGGTAAATTCAGCCGCGACATGCAGGGCCACTATGGACATGGCCTGTGGTGACAGCCAGGCGAGAAAAGAGAGGTGGGCGGCCATGAAACCTGTCAACCGGTCAAAGAGACCGACCTGGGTGAAGATATAAAAGAGGATGTAAATGGGGACGGTAAAGCGGACGATTTTCCGGATTCGGCGTTGAAAGCGTTTCCAGGTACGCTGCCAGGCGGTTTGCAGGTCATTTTCCGGGCGGGCCTGTTGCTGCACCTCTGTTTTCTCCTGTTTTGGCAGCAGAAAATGACTGATCAGGCTTATAGCCATTGTCCTGAGCAGGGCCGCGGAAAAGGTCAGTCCCATATAGGTGAAGGCCGCGCTCTTGATCAATGGCGCAATGATGCAGAAGGTTGTTGGCAGGTGGAGGAAATAGGTGGGCAGGCTGTTGAACAGATTGGCCAGGATGAGTTCTTTTTTGGCAATTTCTTTGTTGGCATAGCCCTCGGAAAGCATGGTATTGGCAGCGATTCCGGAAAAAAAGGCCATGGAAAACGAGGCCCCGGTCAGGGGAGAGAGGCGGGCGAATTTTGTCAGGGGACGGGCAATAAAGGCTATTTTTCTTGTCCAGTTGAGCGCTTCGATGAAGTTGGCAAAAAGCAGCCCTATGGAGATGTAAATAAGCATCCGGACAAGAGGCCAGCCAAGATGGTGCCAGAGCTGGGGTAATGAAAAAGCTGTTTCCATAGGGGATGAGAACATGGGCACGAAGAATACGCCTGATAAAAACGGTTTTGCTGAAAATCAGAATTCAAGGGGATGACAGGCGAATAAATTCGTCCCGGGAACACGATTTTTGTCAATTCAACGTCTCTGTTCATCTCTTGTGGACGTTGGTTGTACAGGGTAGTCCGTGGTTATCTGTGTGTTGACCTGGCTGCGGTTAAAAGGCAATCGAGTCGGGAGCAAGCAGGCAAAATGCGTACAGGTTTGCCGGGTCCGGCTGCTGCTGCAAAAAAGCAAGTGCTGTCTTGAATTGCCCGGCGACCTCCATCCAGGTGGCGGGCAGCAGGTTGTTACCGGCCATACCTGTAAGGGCCATACGGCCAACGCGTTGCAGATTCTTCAGAAAGGAGGTCGGTCGGTTGATATAGATTCCGTTTGCCGTCTTCATGCCGGCCAACTCTGCCGCCCGGGCAACGGCCTCATTCAGAGACCCTTCGGCATCGACGAGTCCAAGAGCAATGGCGGTTTTTCCGTCCCATACCCGGCCCTCGGCCATTTCCTCCACCCGTTTTTTGGGAAGTTTCCTTCCCTTGGCGACAATATCAATAAATTGCCGGTAACCATGTTCAACGCTTAGTTGCAGAAGATTGGCGATATTGTCCGGCAAGGGCCGTGTAGGCGAAATCGCTCCGGCCATATTTGTGGTGCCGATGCCATCGTCGTGAACACCTATTGTGGCCAGGGACTGGTCAATGGTGGGCAGGGCCCCGAAGATACCGATGGAGCCGGTCAGAGTGACCGGGGAGGCAAGGATGGTGTCGGCATCGGCGGAGAGCCAGTATGCCCCGGAGGCAGCCATGGACCCCATGGAAACGACCAGGGGCTTTCCTGCCCTGCGCAGACGGAGCAGTTCCCGGCGGATCAACTCGGAGGCAAAGGCACTGCCGCCGCCGCTGTCGATACGGAGGACAACGGCCTTGATACTGTTGTCCTTGCGGGCGGTTTCTATCTGCCGAATCAGTTTTTCGGCCCCGATCTGGCCGACTACCCCCTCGCCGGGCACAATGTTGCCCTGGGCGACAATGATACCGACAGAGGAACTTTTTTCCGGTCGGGTTGTATACGAAGGCGTAATATGGGCAAGGTAGTCATACATGGAGATATGGCTGAATTTTTTGCCACTGCCCTTGCTGCCGGTAACACTTTGCAGATACTCTTCAATCTGGTCCCTGGTTTTTATGCCGTCGATGAGGCCGGCATTCAGGGCCATGAGCGCACCGTCACCGCCTGCTTTTTCCAGCCGGATGTCCATGGAGTTGATAAAATCATTGATGAGCAACGGGGTAATTCCCCGCTGTTTTCCCATGTCGGCACAAAATGTGTGCCAGAGCCGGTCCAGCCACTGTCTGTTTGCCTCCCTGGCAGCATCAGACATGTTGTTGCGCAAGACCGGTTCAAGGGCTGATTTAAAGGTGCCCACCCGAAAAACATGGAACCTTATACGCAGTTTGTCGAGCATTTCCTTGAAATACAGTCTGAAAACTCCAAAACCATGCAGGCCTATGGTTCCCATGGGATTGAGGTAGATCTCATCGGCATAGGAGGCGAGATAATACTGGGTCTGGGTATATGAATCATCGGCGGCGATGACGACTTTGCCGCTTTCCTTGAAATTGTCAATGGCGCGGCCGATATCACGCAGCTGGTTGAGACCGACCCTGCCAATATGGGAAGGAGAGAGAACCAGCATCCTGATCCGGTCATCACCGGCGGCTGTGTTGATCACGTCCAGGATGTCCTGCAGCGGCGTCTCTTCATGTTTTGATACTCCGGTAAAGCTGTTGACTGCCCGGGCTATCGGGTCAAGAGCGGAACGCTGTTCAACAATATTTCCCTCGGGATTCAGGATAAGAACGGTCCGGTTCGGGATTTTTTTTGCCGGATGACCGACAAGGAGGACGATAACAATAACAAAGAAAAGGAGAAAGAGCAGGTTGCTGGCAATCAATGTTCCGGTTTTGAATATTTTCCAGCTCCAGATAAAAAAGAGGGCAATAAAGGTGAGTATTTTTTTCACAACAAATCTCCGATAAGGTCAAGGGGAAAGCAGCGCCTCCATTGTCCCATGGCTGCAGATGGAGTGGTTTCGGGTCAGCGGAAAGAGACGGTCCCGGTGTTTTCCGTCCTTCACCGGGGATTGACAACAGGAGAGAAAGATATTTCCGGTGATCCTCCTGCCAAAAGAATATCGAAGTTATCAGGAAATTTCAAGCCTGAGCGCCTGCCCGAGGTCATTGAGCGTGTATGGTTTTCTGATAATACGATGAATACCGAGTTTTCGGGCCAGTTCTATATCATTGGAACTGGAATAACCGCTGATGATGATGGCCTTTTGGTTCGGCCGGTGTTGAATGATGCGCTCATAGGTCTGGCAGCCGTTCATTCCTGGTTCCATGACCATGTCAAGAAGGACGAGATCGACGTGATGGTGTTTTATGAATTCAACGGCCTCCTCTCCGCTGGCAACGGTATGGACCTGATAGCCCAGACGCGTAAGCAGGCGGCGGGCAATCTCACGTTGGCTCTTCTGGTCATCGACAACCAGAATTCGTTCTCCCTGTCCCTGGCAGGTGAGCAGAGAAGAAACCAGATTGCCATCGGCAGGCTGGTCCTTTGTGATTGGAAAATAGAGGGTAAAACTTGTTCCTTGATCACGGCTTTGGACATCGAGAAAGCCGCCGTGGTCATGGACCGTGTTCCAGACAACGGTCAGGCCGAGCCCTGTCCCACTCCGACCCAGGACTTTTTTGCTGTAGAACGGATCAAAAATATGGGGGAGATCATCATCGGCAATACCGGAACCGTTGTCATGCACCTCGAGGAAGGCATATTCTCCCGGTTCAATGGTTTCGTACCGATACAGGGCTTTGGTCAATGATCGGTTCCCGGTTGATATTGTTATGGCGCCGCCTTCCTTGGCAGCCTCGGCCGCATTATTGACCAGGTTGACCAGGGCTTTGGTTATATGAACAGGTGAACAGGAAATATTGGCTAGTTCGGGATCGATATTTGTGGTTATTGTTATACCGGGATAGCGGCTATACAGTTCCCTGCATTCAACAGAGTTGATATAGTTGCGGACCAGGTCATTGAGATTTTTGACCTCCCTGTTGGAATTGACTCCACGGCTCAGGGTAAGCAGATCGTTAACCACGGCGGCTGCCCGTTTGCCGGCATCGCGGATCATTTCTATTTCTTTCCGATATTTAAAATTTTTCGGCAGGTCAAGGAGAAGCAGTTCCGGATAGGTGATGATCCCGGACATGATATTGTTGAGATCATGGGCTACCGAGGCGGCCATCAGGCCCAGGGTTTCCATACGCCTGGCATCGGCGAGTTTCTGCTGGAGGGCAAGCTGCTTTTCCAGGGAAATCTGACTGGAGCTGACATCCCGGATGGCTGCCACCTCGGCGCTGCGTCCCGAGTAATCGATTCGTTTGACCCGTATTTCAACCGGGAAGCGGGTCCCGTCTTTTTTTCGGGCTGTTGCCTCAAAGGGACCGATGGTTTCCGGGTCGGTCTGCAGGTGCATGGCCTTGATTGTTGACCGGTCAAGAAGAATATCAAAAATCTGGGTGCCGACAAGTTCTTCTTCCCTATACCCGAACATCTTGTAAAGCTGACTGTTTGCCTGTAACAGCATCCCTTTGTCATATATTATAATTCCCTCCCAGGTGGCCTGGGCCAGTTGGCGAAAGCGTTTTTCACTGTTGGAGAGTTTCCTTTTCAGGGCCTTGTATTCAATACCCCTGGCAAGGACGTTGACAAGGCGCTCCGGGTCAAAGGGTTTTTTCAGGTAGTCGTATACCCCGCCCCGAAGGGCCTCAATGGCATTTTCAACCGTGGCACAACCGGTAAGGATGATAACAACCGTGTCCGGGTATTTTTTTCGCAGGGTGTCGACAAGAGAGAGGCCGCTTATATCGGGCAGACCGAGATCAAGAAGAACGGCATCAAAGAGCGTACTTTCAAGGTGGAACAAAGATTCTCTGCCGGAATTGGAAATCGTTACCGTATATCCGTCTGCCTCCAGTAGCGATTTCAAGCTCGTGCAGAAATTTGGCTCGTCATCAATGAGAAGAACGGAATATGCCATAAATGCCTTTTCTCCATGCCAGAGCGGAGAATTACAAAGAACTATTCTTTGCTGAAATTTTGTTTTTTATGCGAATCCCTATCATTATGGCCGGGAAGAGACCATAAGGTCATAGAAACGCAGGCAATTCATAATGTCAAAGGAAAAGGTGTGTACAAGAAAAAAAAGAATAACTAATGGGGGATGACAGGAAGGATTACACTAAATATAGTGTTTTTACCTTGCCGTTCAAGGAGAATGGAACCACCGAGCTGCTTGACAATTCTGGTGCTGATGGCCAGGCCAAGGCCGCCGTGCCCTCCGCCCTTGCTGGTTGTTCCCGCCTGAAAGAGATTGTGGCGCAGATTTTCTTCAATTCCGGGGCCATCGTCTTTTACCGTGATGATCACCTGCCTGGTCCGGTCCGGCCCGGTCTTGAGTTCGGTGCTTACAGTGATGGTTCCCCTTCCGTTCACAGCCTCGATACTGTTGTTGAGCAGGTTGCTCATGATCTGCCTCAATCCATTGCCATCGGTCTGCAGGTTCATGATTTTCGGATCAGGATGAAATTCAATATCAATGGTGTCATCCACGGCAGCACCTGTCCGATAGAGCTCGATCATTTCGGCAAGCAGATTGTTCAGATCAATATTTTCCAGTTGGTTTATCGGTCTTTCCGCGGCAATGTTTTCAAGCTGCCGGGTGATTTTTCCTATTCGCTCAAATTCCTGGTCGATAATGGCCAGTTCTTCATGGATTTCCGCAGTGCTATCAAGTTTTTTATCAAGAACTTTCAGGTAATTACGTATAATGGCCAAGGGGTTGTTGATTTCGTGCGCAACCTTTCTGGCGATCATGGATGCAGCCTCAAGGCGTTCTGCGGCAATGCGCTGTTGCTCCTGTTCCCGGCGGTTCAGCATGGCGAGAGCCGCTGCCGCCTGGGCGGCAAGGAGCTGGAGCGGTCGTGCCTGACCCAGCAGGGCAAGGTGTTCATCTTTTGCAACCCCCATGATAAGCAGACCGACCCTCTGGTTTTGTGCTGTCATTGGAAAGATGATCATGCCTTCTGTACCGAGCAGCTCAATGATCTGGCTGTCGAGCATGGTCGTTGATTTGTCGGGACGGACCATGAAGGAGTGCATCATCTGTTGTAAATCAAATGCGCAGACCGGCAGACTTTGCCGGTGCCTCTCTATGGAAAAACAGAGGGTGAGGGCATTGGAGCAGAGAATATTTTCGTTGGAGGTAAGGCCCTGCAACTGTTTTTCTGCCGCATCAAAGAGCAAAAGCAGGCAGCTTCTCTGGTTAAAGAGAATTTTAAGGCTCTGTTCAACAGCAAGAGCTGCCTGTTCCCGATTCGCTGCCGCAAGTAAATTTTCGAGCAGGCCGATAAGTTGGCTGCTGTCCCGCACCCTGTCGGCAAGCTTGCAGGTGGTTTCCTGGTGAACCTTTGTGCTTTCAGGATCTTCCGGGGCAAGGGTTGATTTGCTCTCAAGGGGAATGCGGATACCAAGTTGATGGGCAACTTCCCGGATCTGTTCATCAACACCCTCTTTTACCTGCTCGGTCTGGCCGGGAGCAAGGCGAAAGAGTTGCATGGCCACCTCGTCACATTCCTGTTCAGGGTTGTCACTGTGACTGATGATATCGGCAAGGTAGATGATCCTGGTAAGCGGCAGCGCTCGCGCGACCTCGTCAATCGGATGATGATGATAGCGTATGGCATCGGCGATCAGGGGCGGGAGTCCCCACTCTTCGATGAGCCAGGCCCCGGCCTGGCAGTGGTTGATATGGAGTTTTTCCTGTTCAAGAAAGGAGAGACGACCATTATGGCAGCGGATTCCCTTGAGGAGCAGGGGGGCATATTTCCCCGGAAATGCCATCCATAGCAGCAACTTGCCAATGTCATGGAGGAGACCTGACAGATAGGCCTCCGACAGGTCCGGAAAGGCAACGGCTTCCGCGAGCCGCCGTGCCAGGATACCGTTCTGGTAGGAGTGGTACCAGAAACGGTCCATGTTGAGCAGGCCATTTGTTTCGACCCGGCGAAACACCTGTTGCACGGATACGCTTATGGCCAGATTTTTTACCATATCGGCGCCAAGGTAAATAACTGCCTGTTCGACATTGGTAAAAGCGGACCGGGCCCCGATAAAGGCTGAATTGCACAGTTGCAGCACCTTGGCCGCCATGGCCGCATCTTTCTTGATCAGCCCGGCTACTGCCTGCAGGTCAATTTCCGGTTGATGACAGAGATCGATAAGTTGAATCAGCAGCTGTGGAATGACTGGAAGATTTCCCGCCCCCTTGAGACGGTTCAGGGGTTGGTAGGGGTCCTTTGTTGATGCCATTGTCTGGAAACCTGGGCAGATGAAGAAAATGTTTACATTCTACGAGGAAGTTCATATGTATGGTATATCAGGGGAAAAGAAAAATCCAGCCGTGACCGAATTTTTTCAGGTTTTGCGTTGTGTTGGCGGCAGAGTTGACAAGCCGATGCGCAGGCGGCCGGCATTCTTTTTTCTTGACCATTGGCCATCTGGCCAGGTAGACATTGTGACTGGTTGGTTGAACCTGTCGATCGGGTCCTGGAACTACGTATAAAAGGAGAGAAGATGAAAAAGTTGTGCAACAGCTTGTGTCTTTTAATCGCTGTGGTTTATTTGGGTTTTCTCGGTGGCTGCACCGGCGCCAAAATGTACGGGGCGGCCAAGTTTGTCTCGACACCGCCTGGCGCCGAGGTCATCAATTTAAAAGATGATACCAACATGGGCATGACCCCTGTCCTGGTAACCTGGGAAGGGGAGGAGGAAAAACCGGAATATGTGACGGTTGAATTTCGCAAGACAGGGTATCGGGAAAAAATCACATCTTTCTATGTAAACAAACGGCATAAAACCAGGGAGGAGGCTGCCGCCGCACCCCAGCCTATCAGCGTTGAACTGGAAAAGAGGAAGAACTGATGAAAGATATTTGTGGAAAAAAAAGGGCGGGAAGGAAACTTTTTCTTCTCGCGGCTCTATCTGCCTTTGTTCTGTTGACCGGTTGCTCTCCGGCCACCAAAACGGTCAAATTGAAGATCCATTCCCAGCCTGAAGGCGCCTATATCGTCTATCGGGTTACCGGGTCGGAGATTCCCTGCGCCGGTGAGTGGATTTATCTCGGCAACACCCCTTTTCGCGGTGTTCATCAGTTTAATGAAGATGAGCTTGAGAATGCCGATAAGATAACCCTGAAAGTTATGCGCCAGGGCTATATGGACCAGATTATCCAGTGGGACGGGCCTGGTTTTTGGGATGAGGCCGAGGAGAAGGGCGTGATTTTCTGGACCCCAAAACTTATTCCCGAAGCGAAAAATTAAACGGTTGCAGAACGTATCATGAAGGTTAATGGAGTCAGCTACCGCTCGATCTGGCTGGCCGAGGATGGCCGACGGGTTGAAATCATTGATCAGACCAGGCTGCCGCATGAATTCGTGGTTGCCGAGTTGTCCACTCTTGCCCAGACGTGCGATGCCATCCGACATATGCTGGTCAGGGGGGCGCCGCTGATCGGGGCTACGGCCGCCTATGGCTTTTATCTCGGTCTGCATGACGGGGCCGATGATCAGGCATTGGAGCAGATAGCCGGGACCCTGACGGCCTGCCGGCCAACAGCGGTCAATCTCCGTTGGGCCGTACAGCGGATGCTGGCTGTTTTGACGCCGCTGCCACCGTCAGAGCGCATTGGGGCCGCCCGCGCCGAGGCCAATGCTATCTGTGAAGAAGATGTGGCCACCAATAAAAGTATCGGCAGCCACGGGGCCGGTCTGCTGCGGGAGATATGGGAGGGCAAGGGTGGCCGGGAACCGGTCAATATCCTGACCCACTGCAATGCGGGCTGGCTGGCAACCGTTGACTGGGGAACTGCCCTGGCCCCGGTTTTTCGCGCCCACCTGGACGGCATTCCCGTGCACGTGTGGGTGGACGAGACCCGGCCCCGCAATCAGGGCGCTCATCTGACCGCCTGGGAACTGGTTTCAGCCGGTATTGATCATCATCTCATCGTTGATAACAGTGGCGGCCATTTGATGCAGCACGGGCAGGTGGACATCTGCATCGTTGGTACGGACAGGACAGCGGCAAGTGGAGATGTCTGTAACAAGATAGGAACCTACCTGAAGGCCCTGGCCGCCTTTGACAACCAGGTCCCCTTTTACGTGGCCCTGCCCGGGTCAACCATTGACTGGGACATAAGGGACGGCCTGGGAGAGATCCCCATCGAAGAACGTTCCCAGAACGAGGTGCTGTATGTCCAGGGCCTGCATGAGGGGCGGGTTGAACAGGTTCGCATCGCCCCGACCGGGACAGCGGCGGCCAACCCGGCCTTTGATGTTACCCCGGCCCGGCTGGTGACCGGTCTCATAACCGAACGGGGTATCTGTCCAGCAAGCCGAGACGGCTTGCTGGCACTGTACCCGGAGCAGGCGTGATGCTTGCCCATACTCGCAGACGGGCTCTGGTGGAAACAGCCCGCTCCCTGAACCGGACAGGGCTCAACCAGGGAACTTCCGGCAATATCAGCCTGCGGCTGGAAAATGGTTTTTACATTACCCCCTCTGCCCTTGCTTATGAGCGATACAGGCCCGCCGACATCGTTGAGATGGATATGGATGGCAGGGTGGTTGTCGGGACCCGTAAGCCTTCTTCAGAATGGCGGCTGCATCGGGATATTTATATCCATCGGAACCGGGCCGGGGCTGTTCTTCATGTCCATCCTCCCTGGTGTACCACCCTGGCCTGTCTGGAACTCTCTATTCCTCCCTACCATTATATGGTGGCCATTGGCGGAGGAGATTCAATAGCCTGTGCCCCCTATGCCCTTTTCGGCACTGCTGAACTGTCGGCAAATGTTCTGGCGGCCCTGGATAATGATCGCTGCGCCTGTCTGCTCGCCCATCACGGTATGGTCTGCTTTTCTTCTGACCTGCGATCCGTTGTTGCCCTGGCCATAGAGGTTGAAAACCTGGCCCGGGTCTATGTCCAGGCCCTGCAGGCAGGTGAGAAGGTGCCCCTGCTTACCCGGGAGGAAATGAAACAGGTAGGGAAACAGTTCGCCGCATACAGGAGTGCTGAACAGGGAGAATAATTTTTCCCTTACGATGCCGGTTTTCCGGTACCGGGCCGCCCGATTACCCCCAATTCCCGGTCCGCCAGCCATCCCTTTCTTCCCTTTTTATCGAGAACGAAAACAAAATCTTTGTAGGTTTTTACAGGGGTTACGATTTGGCCTTCCTGAATTGTGCCTGCTGAGGCGGCCTCGGCAAATGGTGAGATCTTCAGCCGGGTCGAAGTCAGAACAACCCCGTCCTGCCAGTGTCGATAGCCAAGCAGGGCCAGCGGCAGGGCAAGCAGGGTAGAGACCAATGTGATGACGGCCACGGTTTTGAGGGTTTTTATGACCCATGACGTTCGGACAAAGACGAGCACCAGAAGACTGGAGGAAAAAAATACAAAAGAGATACCAGCCAGCAACAGCCATTGGTCAGCGCCAAGGACGGTTGTCACCCGCCGCCACCAGGGTTGATTAGGCTGATACAACCCGTTGGCCTTGCGTATGCTCTCTATGTTGGCATGGATGTCCGGATTGGTCGGGGCAAGGAGGAGGGCCTGTTCCCAGGCCAGAATTGCCGGCCCGATTTTTTCTGACCGGGCATAGCTGTTACCCAGGTTGTAGAGCAGGGAGGCGGAAAAGCCCTGTTTTTTTGCCGCCTGCAGGTAATAGGTGATAGCGGCCCTGTAATCCTTTCGCATGTAAGCCTGATTGCCCTGCTCAAAAAAATCAGCCGCCTGCAGGGCTGATACCGGCAGCAGCAGGCAGAGGGTGAGGAAAAGAAAAATCCATTGACGGGTACGCGGGCGAAAATGGTTCATCCTTGTATCTCCTCGTGCAATATACGGTAGATTTGCTGCATTTCCTGATCAGTTAACGGTTCACCGCCATAGGCGGCATATTCCGCTTTCCTGAGGATTCCCACCAGGTGCGAATCCCTGCCCAGTCGTTGTTCAAGATCAGCGGCGCTGATCGCCCTGGGTTCCACCTTCCAGGCAAAGCCGAACCGTAGCTGCAATATCTCCCGGCAGAGTGCGAGAAATTGATCGCTTTTTTTCTCTTCCATGGCCTGTTTTGCCTGGGCCAGCAGGCGGTCAATCTGTTGGCCCACCTGCTTCTGTTTGTTGAGTTCCGGATGGGCGAGCCTTTTTTTCTTTTGCCCCAGCAGAACCAGGGCCGCAACCAGGGTCAACAGCGAAAGCGCTGCCAGGGCCTGAAACCACACCTTCCGGTAAAGCGGCCGCAGGGTCCTCACTCCTTTGCCAAAGCTGGTATGAATCGGCGCCAGTACAACTTCAGGCAAAGAACCACGGTTTTGGCTTGTCTGCTGTGGTGTTTGCGGCCGAAAATTCCTGGGCTGGGGCGCTGCGGTCGTGGCAACGGCGCCGGGCTGCATGGTCAGGGCAATGGGATCACTGCGCAGGCGAATGTACTTTTTTGCCTGTGGATCAAAGTAGACAAAATTCACTGCCGGGATTTCGCGAATATTTGCATTGGTGGGGACAATGGCCTGTTCAAATTCCTTTTTGGTCGGTCCCTTGCCGGTTATCAGTTTGCCGGCAGAGGGGGGATAGGTCTTCCAGTTCTCTTTTTTTCCGGTAAAGACCGGCGCCTTGACCCGATCAAAGTTGCCCTTTCCCTGGACAATCATGTGCAGGGTGATTGGATCTCCCGGGGCCACGGTGAGCGGACGGGCATTAACCGCCAGGCTGAACGAGCCGATGGCGCCGCCAAATTCAGGTGGTCTGCCCTTTTCCGGCAAATCATTGACCGTAATTTCTTTTTTGGGACTGACCAGGGTAATTTCTTTTTGGGTGTAGCCGCCGAAAAAATCGTCAAAAAAAGGATCGTCAAACAGGGGGGAGCCGAACATGGAGGAGGGATGCCGGCGGTGGCTGCGCACAAGCAGTGAGGTGTCCATTTCCATCTCCAGGGGAAAGGTCCCCTGCTTGACCGCGGAGAGAGCGCCATGCCAGGTCAACAGGGTATAGGGGACACCGTTTATCATTTCCTCACTCTGGACGGGTTTGTCGTCCAGGGACTCGAGGATAAAATTGTCATTGGTCAAGCGGGGATTGGACTTGATCGTTACCCGCATGCCCTGGCGGAAATATGCCTTGAGGGTGAAGGGAATCAGTTCTCCTGCATAGACGTTTTCCTTTGCCGGCTTAACCCGCATAAAGCCGATCCGATCAGCCTCGCCGGAGCGGAGCCGGGTCGATGAAGAGGGAGGCGGTTGCACGGCCCGTCCCCCCTGCTGGCCGGATGGCGGGACAGGTGAAGACGCGGCCGGTCGGATCGTGCAGGTGATGGCTTTGGTTTTGTAGGTCTTGCCGTCAACGGTAATGGTTATGGGTTCAATGGTGTGGGTTCCGGGTCTGGTGGCCTGCACGAGATAGGTATATGACA
>JALVAI010000023.1 GCA_027011235.1 Desulfobulbaceae bacterium | reverse complement strand
TCATTGGTCAGAGGATCGGTCACCACGTCACCGACAACGGTATTTATAGTCGGCGGGTCTGCATATACCAGAGGTGGCATGGAAATATGAAACAGAAAAAAGATGACGCCTGCCGGCGCCATCCACCCGTAAATTCGAAAAAATTTAACGAAAGAGTTATTCATCAGAACAAGTCCGGATTTCATGTTTTTCTTTCTACCTAAAACCTGCAGTTATTCCTGTATCAATCTTCGAATGCCGGATAATACGTAAAGATGCGAAGTAAAAACACAGAAATACAGGTAAACGAAGCGTAGCGGAGACTCCGAGGAGTAGTGTTCTGTGGCAGGCCTTTAAAGAGCCCCGACAACACCCCCTCCCACAACAAAAGCTATTAAATAATAAAGGAATTCCGGACAATAATCAAATGAGAAACAAAGGAAAACGCTTGGAAGGCAACACTTTTCGTCAAGAAAAACGAAAAAGCGGAAAGATAAAAATGTTGGATATTTTCCTGCAATTATACAGGGAACCCGAACAACATACAGGGTGTTGTAAAAATAATGACTTCCGTGACCCCAAAAATCAGGACAAGGCGGACTCCAAGGCAAACGAAAAGTTCACCTGAAAGTCCGTGTCGTCTTCATTGTGCGCGGATACACTGGTTGGTATAATGCCAAGACTGGCCGAGGTTGTCATGACGACCGGGAGGTTATTCCACATTATTTTGGATCACTTGAATCCCATTTTTTGCGCCTGTTGCAGGTCTTCCCAGAAGTCTTCAACCCACTGGTAACGGTCATCCGGGTTCCAGGCCATGGCTTTCAGGATGACGGTTTCAAGTTCCGGGGAAATAGCACTTTTGACCGAACCGGGTGCGGGAACAGCCTTTTTAATACCGAGCCAGGTGGAGAGTGATACGGTCTGTTTTTCAAAGGGAAGCCTTCCGGTAACAAACAGATAGAGCAGAATACCAAGGCTGTAAATATCGCTGCGTGGATCACCCCTTTTCCCCTGGATCAGCTCCGGCGCCATGTACCGGAGATCTCCCTGTGGCCCGAGTCCGGATGACAGGATGACATCGGGAACATCGCGCTGGAAGGCATGGCCCATATCAAATAATTTAAGGGTGTTGTCTTTGGTCATCAAAAAAACAGCGGGCCGCAGGTCATGATGCACCACACCGGCCCAGTGCAGGGTGGCCGAAAGATCGCAGAGCTGGGCAAAAACCGTCACAAGATGACTGGACACCTCCTGTTGATCCCTGATCCATTGCTGCAGATCCACTCCCTGGATCTGCTCAAAAATCATAATATCATTTTCCCGGGCAAGAGGAATGAGCAGGTTGTCATGGCGGACATTCTCCATTAACTTTGATTCAGCACGAAGGCAGGCCGCATACAGGGGATTGACAAGAACATCATCAAAGCCGAGCTTAAGCGTTACGCCTTGATCCGTTCGCGTGTCCGTTCCCTGGTATAACCAGGAAAGGGTTCCAGGAGCGATTGGTTGTCCAACAACATAAGGTCCTATGAAATCAGGCTGTACTCCCGAACCTTTGCGGGCAATTTTCACATATCTGGTCAAGGTCTTGAGGGAAAGCCGCAGGTTGTCAAGTTCATCAACCCCTGCCCCGGCCGGTACTTTTCCCGTTTTCGCCTCCTCGGTTGGGCCGTTTTCCTGAAGGAGAGAACTGCTCACCCTGCCCAACCTGGCCATGACCAGTTTGCTAAACATCATGTTCAGGAAAAACAGGGCCAACATTGCAGAGCCGAAAATAACCAAAAAGACCAGGATAGAATCCCGGGTGATTCGGGCAAGAGAAGCGCTTACAGGAATCATGACCGAATCAATACCTCCAAGGTCCCCTTCTTTAAAACGAAATCCACCTTTGGTTCCGTAACGTTGAATCAACTCCTTGGGAGCGTCGTGATAATCACCATGGCACCTGAGGCAGGCCGGTTCAAAATAATCGGGCTCCATGCTGACAAAAAAAGATTTGCCGTTTTTTTGGATAATGCCTCGCCATAACTGTTTATCCGGATGCTCTTCAAACCAGTCAAACATCTCTTCTTCAAAGGGGTCGGCCATGTTTTTCGGGTTGAGCGGATTAAGCGAGACCCGGCGAAAGAGATATCCATGCATTCTGCGCCCAAATCGTTTCATAATCTGTAAACTGACATAGGTAGTTGACATGGCTTCGAGGATAAAGGTGTCGTCCTTGTGCAGTTTTCGTATCTTTGGACGCAATTCTTCCTTGACGTATTCTCTGATTGCCTCCACTTCCTGCAGGATGACCTCTGATTTATCCAAAGCTTCCTTGATCAGAATCGATTTCATGTGCTGATAATACAACAAAGACAGCAGCAGGCTGAACAGAACAAGGATCAATCCCGACCAGAGAAAAAATTTATGGCGCAGGTTCATACTGTTTACAGGTGGAATTTGCATATTTTCTCTCGTTTTTTCGTCGACCTTACCGACCTCGCAGCAACCGTCGGCTGAGAAAATCGGGTAGGCCTGCCGCCTTTATTTTTTGAGCGGCACCATTGATATCATATTCAAGGCGATGAAATTCAATGCTCTTTTGCCGGGTATCAAGGAGACAATAACAGGCACGCGGGTCACCATCTCTTGGCTGCCCCACACTGCCGCAGTTGATTATCCGTTTCTTTTTCCCGGCAACGCTCCTGTTCGTGTTGCCCCGGGCATTGTCAAAGGTAACCTGGAAAAAATTCTTTCTTGTGATTATCACTGGCCGATGACTGTGGCCGATAAAGGTCAATCTTTGTCGTGCTGATGCAAAGGAACGCAGGGCGTATTTTCTGTTGATCACGTAGCGATAGGCCTCGGGATTGTATGGATTGGCATGGACAAAACACAGGTCGCCTGCACTCAGCATTGGTGGTAACTGCTGGAGGAAAGAGGCGTTTTCTTCCGTGAGCAGGTCAATGGTCCAGAGGATAACCTCTTTTGCCTCTTTGGTCATGGCATAGGGAGAATAGCGCCAGACAGCGGCGGCATCATGGTTGCCGAGCACACAGTTCATCCTGGGAAGAGAACGAATAACATCTATACATTCATTTGGACTGGCGCCGTAGCCGACAATATCACCAAGGCACATATATCTGTGCACGTTTTTGGCGGCCATATGGTCAACAACAGCGCTGAGTGCCTCGATATTACCATGAATATCACCAAAAACAGCAAGTCGCATACCAGCTATTTACCCTCTGTTTTGTGTTTTACAGAGTCCATGGGGTGGGGTTTGGGTCCATCTTCAGCCTGATCTTCAAGATAATGACGTATCATATGTAATTCCAATAAAGGCCCACCAACCGGTGCCTCCTTATCAAACAGAGGACATTTCTCCGACAACAGGGCGGGAATCTGTTGCAGTTCGTAATGACCCGACCATTCCCTGATCAACCGGCTCACCTTGGCAAACTTTTCCCGCAACGTACAGGAAAGAGGAAGAGCACTGTATCGGTAGGTATTTTTCATCGCCACAAGGTCACCTCTATCGGCCAGCCGGATCATTTTCTTAGCAACTTCGTGTAACTCTGTATGAATGGGATCAAGATGACGGGCAACCCTTTGCCAGTAAGGATCCCTGCGCAGCTCCGAGAGCCATTTGCCGATAAGGCAATGCCCTGAATCCAGCTCCACTTCCGTTCCGGAATCAAGCAGCAGCGACAGCGCCAGGTCGGCCAGCCAGCTCACATGGTTAAACCAACCATCGACCAGGAAGATATCAATGGCAATCACCTGTTCTTCACTCAACCGATCAATGGCAATGTCCTGCATGGTCCAGACAAGGGTATGGGGTGTGGTTTCGGCAATCAACACCTCGGTTTCAAGCTTTGTTATCACCTTTTTCACCACTGAGCTGCCAAACAGTCCCGGCTTGCGGGAAGGACCAAGGACAACACAGACAGCATGCAGCTGTCGGGCAACAGTACAAATGACCTCTGATGCATTGCCCCTGATAAGCCTGATGGTCGGATCTATGTTATATCGCCTGAACCTCTGAACAAAATGTTCAAGCCTGTTTCTCAGCTGTTCTCCGGCCACCTCCCGTCCATATTTTAGAAAATGGGAATCATCCTCTTCCTCAAGAACAGTGAGCAGGGTTACCTCTGCGCCAAGCATGAGAACCCGGCGTCGCAAGGCTTCGACAACATTGTCGGCAGAGTCGTCATCAATAACCGCTCCGAGAAGCTGTGGTTTATCGGAGGTCGAAAAAGATGAGGGCCGAGGAGAAAAGGACACCGCCGGCTTGAATCGGGCCAGGAACCAGAAAGGTTTTTTTGTCCGCTTCCCCCTTTCGGTTACCCGGACCTGTTCAAGATGCTCCAGATCATAGCTAAGGCGGGCAGCACTCTCATAA
>JALVAI010000022.1 GCA_027011235.1 Desulfobulbaceae bacterium | reverse complement strand
GCGCCGGTATCCTGGAAAAGCTGTTTTGCATCTTCAGGAGGAGAAATAAAACGATAGTTGAACAGGGCATGGAGGGCTGTTGCCAGGTTTTTTGCCGCTGTCTCATCCAATCCTAAACTGTCCTGCAACTGTGGCAACTGGATGGAGGAGAGGAGAACATGGCGAATATCGCCAAGGGCTATCAGAGGCAGATCCTTGAGCAGTTCGCCGGTTGAGCCGCCATCATCGGTGATACAGACAATGGAACGGCAGTCCGGAAAAATCTCCTTGAGTCCGGAAAAAGGTGCCTGCGGCCAGTCAAGACGGCGCGAATCACCGCCTATAATATTGGAGAGCCCGGTCCCGCCGCCAAAGACCACAACCCGGGTACCTGCTGTATCCACCTCCTGCAAACGCTGGATACAGGTGGTAAATGGAGTGGCCACAGCAGAAGGCATCCCCGACGGCACCCCGTCAAGAACAAGGGAAATAAGCCGTTCAGCGAGGTTGCCGTTGGGTAGAAAATCAAGCGGCGCAACACGCTGATGTATCAATTCCTCTATACTCTGCTGCAGCCCCTGGACAGGTGACATGGGCAATCCCGCCTACCACGCATCATTAGAGGCCGGTTGCGGCCATCTGCCTGGACACCGCCTCCACGGAAGCGGCAAGCGCTGTCTTTTCCTCCTCGGTCAACTGAAATTCAAGAATTTTTTCAACACCGTTTTTGCCAAGTACAACCGGCACGCCAAGGAAATATCCGGAGATGCCAAACTCACCTTCGAGGTAAGCAGCACAGGGCATGACCCGATGGCTGTCCGTCAAAACAGCCTCGGCCATTTCGATGGCGGCAAGGCCAGGCGTATAAAAGGCGGACCCGGTTTTCAGATGATTGACGATTTCTATGCCGCCCATCTGGGTCCGTTTGACAATTTCGGCAATTTTCTCTTCCGATAAAAGATCGGTAACCGGTACGCCGGCCACATTGGCAAGCCGGACCAGAGGCAGCATATTATCGCCATGGATTCCCATGACAAGCGCATTCACGTCCCGGGCGGCAACGCCCAGGGCATCGGCAAGAAAGGTGCGATACCTGGCGGAATCAAGGACACCGGCCATGCCGATTATCCTCTCCTTGGGCAGCCCGCTGACCTTGAATGCGGTATGGACCATGGCGTCTATGGGATTGGTAACAACAATCATCACGCAATCTGGTGAATATTTGACCGCCTCCTCGGCACATGATTTGACGATGGCCACATTTTTTGCAAGCAGGTCATCCCTGGACATGCCCGGTTTTCGGGCAAGCCCGGCGGTAATAATGACGACATCGGAATCCCTGGTGTCGGCATAATCATTGGATCCCCGCATGGTGCCGGGATAACCGTCAAGGGGACCGGACTGCCAGAGATCAAGGGCCTTGCCCTGCGGGATCCCCTCCATCACATCGAGCAGAACCACATCAGCAAGTTGACGAACAAGCGCCCAGTGGGCAGCCGTGGCGCCAACATTACCGGCGCCGATAATTGTAATTTTCTTTTCCATAACTCAACTCCATGTTTTAACGGAAGACAGAACTATTTCCGTCTTTTTCTTATCGTGGTGTAACAGGTAGCTACCTGGTTAATAACCGATATTGCCCCCATGCCCTTTGATGGAACAGATATTCACCGGCCGGCTCCACCCTGCTGTCGTAGATATTCTTCCACCCTGTCGGCATCGGCAGGGGTGTCGACCTCTATGGAATCATGTTCTGTTTCCACAACCCTGATCGTATAGCCGTATTCCAGGGCACGCAGTTGCTCAAGTTTTTCAAAGCGTTCCCATTCGCCTTCCGGCAGGGCGACAAAGGTGAGGAGAAATCCCTTCCGGTAGGCGTAGAAACCAAGATGTTTGTAATAGGTCGGCTGCTGCGATTCTTCAGGATTACGCTGAAACGGAATCGGTGAACGTGAAAAATAGAGGGCATTGTGGTGGCAGTCAAAAACTGTTTTCACATGATTGGGATCACCGATCTCCTCGGGCCGAATGATCTTGTAGATAAGGGTGGACATGGGCAGCGCCGGATCAGCCAGCAGCGGCCCGGCCACCTGGCGAACAACTTCAGGGGCAAACAGGGGCTGATCGCCCTGGATATTGACCACTACATCCTGCTCATCAATGGCGAGCAGTTCCGCTGCCTCGGCCAGACGGTCCGTGCCCGAGACATGGTCACTGGCAGTCATGACAACCTCACCGCCGAATCCCCGAACCACATCGGCGATACGGGTATCATCGGTTGCAACGACTACCCGGGTAAGCATTTCCACCTGCCCTGCCCTTTCCACTACATGCTGGATCATGGGTTTGCCGTTAATCAGGGTCAGGGGTTTTCCCTCAAATCTGTTGGAGTGATAGCGCGCGGGAATAATCGCTACCACATGTGGTTCTTTGTCTTCCATATCTTTTGTATCACAATGAACAGCCGTGAATCATCCTCTCGGTAACTGGCAGGGTATTTTTTTGAATAATCTTTGGAAAGAGATTACATTACCGGCCATGATAAGGCAATGAACAAACGAAATTATGAACCGGGAAAAAAGACATCATCCCCACGGAGAATCCATCATCCTTGCAGGTATCTATGCTGAAAATCATGCCTGGAGCCAAAGAGATGAAATTCTGGCCCAACGCCTTGGCGTGCCAAGAATCATGAAGATGCCGGAGAAAGGCACAGCCCTCGTTGTTTCAGAAAAGGGGATGTCCCTGCTTGCAACAGATGACCAGGGCATGCCCATGCGGATAGGAGTGGATTTCACCACCGGCCAATGGCGGCGCCGGATAGCCTCGGTGCGCAAGGAACGGCTGATCCGGGCCATGGGCAGAAAGGCGGGACCGGCAACCACGATCATTGATGCCACCGGCGGCTTGGGCAGGGACAGTTTTTTACTGGCGGCGGCAGGGTTTCAGGTCCGGGTCGTTGAGCGTAATCCTATTCTTGCGGCCCTGCTCGAAGACGCTTTGCTTCGGGCAGGACAATCACCCTTGACCAGTGAAATCAGCGCCCGCATAACCTTGACCTGCGGCGATGCCTGCCATTACCTGCAACAGGAAAACCACAGGGCTGATATTGTCTATCTGGACCCCCTCTTCCCCGCCCGGAAAAAATCCGCCAAGGTCAAAAAGGAGCTGCAGGTAATCAGAAAAATCACCGGCAGTGATGATGATCAGTCGCCCCTTTTTGCCGCCGCCCGCGAGGCAGCCTTTGCAAGAGTAGTGGTCAAACGGACGCAGCATGGGCCGTGGCTCGATAACCGGCCACCCTCCTACTCTGTTTCAGGAAAGACCGTTCGCTTTGATATTTATCTGAAAATGGCGCAGAGCTCCGGATGATTTGCAGCACCACCCATGTCGCGTGGTGCTGCAGGAACAAACTTTTATCCATTGCCTCGCGATGTCCTACAGCTTTGCCGCCTTTGCCAGGGCCCCGGTCATTTCCTGCAGCCGCTGTTCGCTCATGTTCACCGGGATCGGATAGACAAGGGTCCTGTTCATCAGCTCTGCCGATGCCGGCAGGGCCTTGGGATCATAAATGACCCGTCGCTTGCCATGGGCCGTAAAGGGCCAGCCGTTATGGGCCAGGGTTTTTCCAGCCAGCAGGTGTTCCCAGGAAGGATAAAAATGCCAACTGTTTTCGCCAAAGTTGATGGCGCCGGCGTTGTTTTCCCTGAGAACATTGTTGACGGCCGCGGCCCGCTCTTTATCAGGCAGCATAAAGGCGAGAAAGGTTGCCGAATCGCCCTGTTCATCAACAAGGTGGCGAAACCGGACCCCGGGAATGGCACCAGCCGCCTCTTTCAACTGTTGTTTTGTCTTTTTCTGGGCGCTTATCATATCATCGAGTTTGGCAAGCTGGGCCAGGCCGATGGCCCCCTGCAGCTCCATCATCCGATAATTAAAACCGATAAAGCGGCGCCCTTCCCCGCCCCGTCCGCCGGGATTGACCGCATGGTCATGGCCGTGATCATGGTATTCGGACATATTGCGCCACAACTCCTGATCACTGGTGATACACATTCCCCCCTCACCGGTGGTCATTGTTTTGACCGAGTCAAAAGAAAATGTACCAATGGCGCCGAAGGTGCCGAGATGCCTGCCCTCTATCCGCGCTCCAGCCGCCTGGGCCGTATCCTCGATAACAGGGATATTGTGGCGGTCGGCAATGGCCATGATCTCCCTGATCTGTGCCTGGGCCCCAAGCATATGCACGGGAATAATGGCCCTGGTTTTGTCGGTTATCTTTTTCTCAAGATCGGCCGGGTCCATGTTCAGGGTCTCGTTGACCTCGGTAAAGACCGGCACCGCGCCGATATCGAAAATCGCCTCCCAGGTGGCGACAAAGGTAAACCCCTGGGTA
>JALVAI010000021.1 GCA_027011235.1 Desulfobulbaceae bacterium | reverse complement strand
GGGAAGAAGGGTCTGCTGTTTTTTGTCCATGACATAAATATGGTCGACGCCGGGGAGAATATCCTGCATGGCCTCAAGATACATCCTGCGCCTGGTGACATCCGGGGCAAGCTGGTATTCCTTGACAATGGCGAGAAAACGATTGGTCTCACCTTTTGCCCGGTTGATCCGCTGAATCGCATAGCCGTGCGCCTCTTCCACGATTCTTTTGGCGCTGCCCCGTGCCTTGGGGATGACCCGATTATAGGTTTCCTCGGCCTCGTTGACCAGTCGTTTCCGGTCCTGGTCGGCCTCGTTGACCTCGTTGAAGGCCGGCTTGACCGGATCGGGCGGGTTGATGTCAAGAAATCTCAGGGTGACAATGGAAACTCCGCACTCCAACAGGTTAAGTTGTTTCTGGAGTTCCTGCTTGGCTGAACCGGCCAGGATTTCCCGGTTGCTGAGCACATAATCAAAGTCCATGTTGCCGACAATACGCCTGGTCACCATTTCCGATGCATCGCGGACCGCCTGCGGCACATTGCGGACCTTGAACAGAAAATTGACCGGATCACTGACCTTGTATTGGACAATCCAGTCGACGTTGATGACGTTTTTGTCACCGGTCAGCATCAGCGATTCCATATCAAAACCCCGGCGATCAAAAACAGAGGTCTTGCCCGGCAGGCGGGTCCTGAAGCCGAACTCTTCCTTGCGCACCGATTCCACGTCAACCTTGATCAGGTCTTCCATGTAGGGAATCTTGAAGTTCAGGCCTGGCTGGGTGGTGCGGGCATATTTGCCGAACCTGAGGATGATGCCGACTTTGCCGGGTTCAATGGTATAGAAGGAGGAGTAGACCCCTTTGAAAATGAGCAGGACCAGGATAATGAGAAAAATCTTTCCGATGCCCGGGCCGCTACCCTGGGCCGATGAAGGGGGTGTATTGTCATTGTCCTGATTGTCTTGCTGCTCCTGACCGCTAAAGGTGTCCCGGATTTTCTGGATCAGGGCGGCCAGAATTTCTTCGGGTGAGGAAGGCTTTTTGTTCTGCCCCCAGGGGGGCTGTTGGTTCATGGGCATGGAAGACCTCTATCTTCACGGGTTTGGGAAAAGAGTGCCCTGTTGTTGCAAGGGCTGGATGGAATTTTTTGTACAAGTAGTTCGTATTAAAAACCGGAAACACGGGCCTGACAAGTCTTTTCTACCTTTGGGCCGGAGCAGGGGATGCCGTAAGTGGGGCTCAGGCAAGGGGTATGGGCGCATGGAGAACGGCGAGCCACCAGCAGAGAAAGATAATCGCCAGGGCGCAAAAGAAAAAAAATCGCTGGATGGTGGGATTATCCGCAGCCTTTATTAGGTTTGTGCGCATGATCAGCAGGCCGACGACAATGCCGCAGCAAAAACCGGACAGGTGGGCGCCCAGGTCGGTATGTTGTCCCTCGGTTCCGAGAAAGGCGAGCAGGCCGGCCCCAGCGCCAAGGGGAATAAGAAAACGAAGCGGCGCACCTCTTCCGATTTTGATCTTCAGACCACTGAACATGCCGATAGCGGCAAAAACGGCAGTGGAAAACCCCACGGAATAATGGGGACCGTCCCTGAGAACGATATTGAGAAAATTGGCCAGGGCCCCGGTGAAAAGGAGAAGGAGCCAGCCGGACCCGTAGCCGATTGTCAGGGAGAGCAGGTGTACCATGAATCCGCCGATCAGACAGTTGCCCAGCAGATGCGTTCCGTTGCCATGCAGGCTCAGGGCCGTTACAAGCCGCCACCACTGTCCTTGATCAAGGATGCGGCTGCTGTCAATGGCCCCGGCCTCAAACCAGGGATTGCCCGGTTGCCAGGGGCCGGTAACCTGGAAAAAGAGAAACAGGGCGCCGATCATCATCAGGGTTGGCGGTGGCGGTATCTGTTTATGGCGCTGGTGTATCCAGTTCGGGGGCGGGGGCCAGTTGCTGTTTTCCTCATAATAGGCCTGCAGTTGTTGCCTGGCCAGGTCGGCTTCCTCACCGGGAACAAGTAGCAGGGTATCCTCTTGTCGATAGTCAATGCCCATGGCGGCAAGCACCAGGGCGCAGGCGGAAATATGGTCATGCCCTCCCTCGGCAACCACAGAGTATTTTTCAGTTTCATCCATTTTTTTCAGTAACCCCCAGGCTAAACCATGACAAGTCAAGGATGAGCTGGTAAGGTGGCTGGTATGGGAATATGAGTGAGGATTGTTTTTTCTGCGTGACCTTGCCTATATTGTCATCTCCGGCCCTTGATTTTTCTGCTGGCAGGAAAGTTGATCTCATCAAGGGACGGTTCATGGACCTGGTCGATATTGTTTTCGTTCAGGCATGTTACACAAAAATATTACAAGAGGGTACTATTATGGCACAGGCACAGCAGGGTGATACTGTAAAAATTCATTATACCGGAACACTGGCGGACGGCAGTGTCTTTGATTCTTCCGAGGGGCGTGAACCCCTGGAATTCACCATCGGCAGCGGCCAGGTAATCCCAGGTTTTGAAGAAGCGGTCATGGGCATGGCCGGCGGTGAAAAAAAAGAGGTGACCATTCCGGCTGACAAGGCCTATGGGCAGCGCAATGAAGAGATGGTTATCCAGGCGCCGCGTGAACAGGTGCCGCCGGATATTCAGCCGGAGGTCGGACAGCAGCTGCAGATGGCCGGGCCGGGCGGAGAAACGATCATTGTCCAGGTGACCGAAGTCACCGATGACCATATCACCCTTGATGCCAACCCACCACTGGCAGGCAAGGATTTGACCTTTGCCATTGAGCTGGTATCCATTGAATAATGATTTTGTTTGACTGACGCTGTTTTGCAATGATATTCTTAAAAGCATGATGACGCATGCCAGGGTAATTATCGAGCCGGTATATGTTTTGACAACAGACAAGGTATGATTTCGGGTCGTTACAATATCTGATTGTGTTTGCCGGAGAAAGAGGGTGTGGCATGTAGGGCGGTAACTACGAGATATTGCATATAAGGTGGCAGAGGTGGAGTGTACGAGAAAGGAATTTTTGGCTGCGCTGGCCGCCGGCCTTGCCTCCCTGGGATTTTCCAGGTTTTCCGCGGCTGCCGGGTCGCAGACAGTACCGGTAACAAAGGAAAAAAAAGGGACCAGGGAAATACAGATAGAATGGCTGGGGCATGGCTCCTTCAAGTTTGTCTCCAGGGACGGCAAGGTCATTCTTCTTGATCCCTGGATCAGCACCAATCCAAAGGCCCCTTCCCGCTACCGTTCTTTCAAGAGCTTCGGCAAGGTGGACCTTCTGTTGTTCACCCATGGGCATGTGGACCATTTCATGCTTCCTGACGTCAAGAAACTGGTCGCCCTGTACGATCCGGATATTATTGCCCCCTGGGAGCTTGATTTTTTCATCAAGTCGGAAATCCCCCAGGCCAGATGTATGACTTTTCAACTGGCCAATATCGGCGCCACCTATAATTACCATGGGATAGATATTTCCATGGTCAATGCCGTCCATTCATCAGGCGCCCAGTTGACCGGATTTACCGGCACCAATAAATATATGGGCCGGCCGGTTGGCTATGTCCTCTCCTTTGAAAATTCCCTGACCATATATCATTCCGGCGATACCGCCCTTATGTCGGACATGCGACTTGTCATCGGCGACTATTACAAGCCGGATATCGCCATTTTGCCCATAGGCAATGTCTTTACCATGGGCCCGAAGGAAGCGGCCCATGCCTGCATGATGATCAGGCCGTCCTTTGTTATTCCTGAGCATTACGGTACATTTCCTGCCCTGGAACAGACGGCGGATTCCTTTGTCAACCACCTGAAAACCCTTTCTCCCCGGACGCGGCCCCTGGTTTTGACACCGGGAACCCCCATTCTTGTCTGATGCTTTTTTCTTTCATTCCATGAAGCCGCAGGAAGCTTTCCCCTCCAATGGGCAGGAATCTTCCGGCCTTGGCAAGGGTCCGACCGGGATCAGTCTGTTTTTCAAAATCAACTTTTTGATTTTTATGCTGGTCTTTCTCTCCGTTGGAACGGCCACCCTTTTTTCCATTACCCGCCAGACCAGAAACCTCAAAGATGCATTGCTGCAACGGGATAAGCTCATAGTTGACCAGGCGGCCCTGGCGGTTCAGGGCGCTTTTTTTACCCTGAACTGGAGCTTTGTCGAGGAGATGCTGCACAAGACGATAACAGATCATGATATACTCTGGATCTGTGTTTTTCGGCCCGATGGCGATATCTATCTCTGTGGCGGGGAGCCGAAAAAATATCAAGGCAAGATTCGTTCCGTTATCAAAGGAAAGGAGACAGCAACGGGCAAGGATACGGTTTTTTTTCAGTTGGCCACCGATTCCTTTGAACTTATTAAAAAAATACCTGTCGGCAAGGAGTCGTGGTTC
>JALVAI010000020.1 GCA_027011235.1 Desulfobulbaceae bacterium | reverse complement strand
ACACTCAACACCGAAGGCAAATCCATCGAGGAGATCTCCGTCCAGACCACCCAGCTCCTCGGCCTGTCGAGAAAACGGCGAACAACGCAAATCACATGACTTCCATTTCCACCACAATTCACGATATTTACCAGGCCCGACCCCATGTATACGCCCATCTGCGGCCCACCCCGCTTTATCCTTACCAGGGTTTAAGCGACCTTGTCGGCGGCCGGGTATTTCTCAAGCATGAAAATCACCAGCCCGTGGGCGCCTTCAAGGTTCGAGGCGGTCTCAATCTGGTTGCCCGCCTGACAGACGAACAGAAGAAGGGCGGCCTGTTTACGGCCTCAACCGGCAATCATGGCCAGTCAATAGCCTTTGCCGCCCGCGCCCATGGCGTCAAGGCCACCATCGCTGTTCCGGAAGGCGCCAATCCCGGCAAGGTTGCCGCCATGCGGGGACTGGGCGCCGAGGTCATCTTTCACGGCCCTG
Source organism: Desulfobulbaceae bacterium (assembly GCA_027011235.1). GTDB lineage: Bacteria > Desulfobacterota > Desulfobulbia > Desulfobulbales > Desulfobulbaceae > DRLX01. The sequence continues at coordinate 13,806 of JALVAI010000020.1, read as the reverse complement.
ATTTTGACAGTGCCCGGCAATGGATTGCCGAGGTGGCCGATGAGCGGGGCGGCACCTTTGTCGGCCCCACCGATGAGCCTCTGATTCACGGCGTCGGCACCTATGGCCTGGAAATTATGGAAGAGCTGCCCGAGGTCGATGTCATCATCGTGCCGGTTGGCGCTGGCAGCGGCGTCTGCGGTACTGCCATTGCCGCAAAGACAATCAATCCGAAAATCAGGATTATCGGTGTCCAGTCAGCCCAGGCCCCGACCCAGTACCAAAGCTGGGCCCAGGGGCGGCCCGTGGAGGCAGAGATGAAGACCATTGCCGAAGGTTTGGCCACCCGCATATCCTTTGCCAACACCCAGGCAATAATGAAAAAATATCTGGATGATTTTGTCCTTGTTGAAGACAGCGCCATTGAAGAGGCGGTGCGGCTGCTGCTTATCCACAGTCACAACCTGGTGGAAGAGGCCGGGGCAGCCTCTCTTGCCGCCGCTCTTACGCTTGGCCATATCCTGCAGGGAAAAAATATTGTCCTTGTGGTCAGCGGCGGTAACATCTCCATTGATCGGTTGACCACCATAGTTGGCGGGTGATTTTTTATATTATTTTTCTCTGTTGTAGTGGCTTGACAAGTTTCCCTGATCCCTGATGTCTGTTACTGCAATCCAGCCCGGACCAGCGCACTGTTTCCGGAATCAGCCATAACCAAAATTTGACCAATATCCGGAATTACGCTAAGCTGTGTGTAAAGAACACTGTGTGCAAAGAACAGACTCTTACTGCCGGCTCCCTGCAGAATGGTGTTATTTTTCTTGTTCCACTGCTCTAAGGGTAAAGGAACTTCGGGACCAAATCATTTTCAAGCCACCTTTCATGCTTTATGGCGCCGTTACGGCATACCGTGTAACTCATATCAACAGACAATGAAAACTAACATCCTTGATCAACCGGAAATTCTCCAGGTCATGTTTCATCCGCGGACAAGCGTCAGGACCCCTCTACCAGCCGGGGCCCGGGACATTGATATTGACCTGCCCGACAATGTTACCATTGGCTGCCGTCTGTTTTCCCATGACCAAAAAGCTCCAATTATTATATTTTTCCACGGTAACGGTGAGATCATCAGCGATTATGATACTATCGGACCCGAATACCAGCAGGTGGGGCTGAACTTTCTTGTTACCGATTACAGGGGTTATGGCTGGAGCAGCGGCACCCCCACGGCAACCAACCTGCTTGAAGATGGCCGCTTCCTTTTCCGGCAACTGCGCCAACATATGCGTGATCAGGGCTACACAGGGCCGGTCTTTGTTATGGGCAGGTCCCTGGGAAGCGCCTGTGCCATTGACGTGGCAGCCCTGCGCAACGATGAAATAAGCGGTCTTGTCATTGACTCCGGGTTTGCGGACACCCTGCCCCTTGCCCGGACCCTTGGCCTTGATCCCGATAAACTCGGCATCACAGAGGAAATGGGATTTGGCAACAAGGAAAAGATCAGCCGAATAACCAGGCCCACCCTTGTCCTGCATGGGGCTGAAGATCAGCTGATTCCGCTTGTCCAGGCGGAAAAACTCATGGCTGCCTGCGGGGCCAGGTCAAAAGAGCTGCAGGTCATACCAGGAGCTGACCACAACTCCCTTATTCTGGTGGGTGGTCGCCTCTATTTTCAGGCTATCCGTCGATTTATCGACAAGGTAACCGGCGCCGATGACTGGCGCAAGCTTCGCCGGGCCCGGAAAAGCATTAACAATGTGGGACACTGAGATGACCGGAAAACGCACCGATTATCTCTCCTGGGATGAATACTTCATGGCGGTCGCCCTGCTTTCCGGCCTGCGCTCAAAAGACCCCAACACCCAGGTGGGCGCATGTGTGGCCAATGCGCAGAATAAAATCGTTGGCGTCGGCTACAATGGCTTTCCCTGGGGCTGTTCCGATGATGACCTGCCCTGGGCCAGGGAGGGAAAATATCTTGATACCAAATATCCCTATGTCTGCCACGCGGAATTAAATGCCGTACTCAACTCGATCTCCTATGACCTGCGCGATTGCCGCATCTATGTTGCCCTGTTTCCCTGTAATGAATGCACCAAGGTCATCATTCAGTCCGGCATACGAGAAATTATCTATCTGTCGGATAAATACAAAAACAGTGATCCGGTACGGGCATCAAAAATCATGCTGGACAAGTCAAATACCTCCTATCGGCAGTTCAAACCGGAACGGCGCTCCATTTTGATTAACCTTGTTGAAAACAATACCAGCTTCTGACAGGTATTACTGACAGGAACCCATGAAAACTCTCGCCATCACCGGCCCCTATATTGAGCTCTACAAAATCCTCAAGCTGGAAAATCTGGCGGCCAGCGGCGGGGAAGCCAAATACCTTATCGGGGAAGGCATGGTCCTGGTCAACGGACAGGTGGAAACCCGTAAACGCCGCAAAACCGTTGCCGGTGATATTGTCGAGTATAACGGAGAGCAGATCATGCTTATCATGTGTTGATGATCTTTCAACAGGCCTTTTCAGAACCGGCAAATGACCTCTCCCATTCAAAAAAAGAATTTCATGTATTATCAAATTTGACATTAATTCTCTGTCTGTTGTAGAATCAATCAATGAAACCTGATCATGATTCCAACACAGCAGAGACGTTTCCTCCGTCCATGTCGGCAACCCTTGCCGACATCTACAGCTTTCTTGCGCTTCTGATGCGCTATCCCGAAGAATCGTTTTTTGATGATGAATTTCTCGACACCCTGGAAGATCTGCTGAAAAGCCTTGATCTGCAACCTTACCAGGAGAGGATCGCCTACTGGCGCTCCAGTGTTGCCGACCAGCTCCTTGACGCCCAGGTCGAATACACCCGGCTGTTTATCAATGGAGCTCCTCACGTAATTGCTCCTCCCTATGGCTCGGTCTATCTGGAAGGTGAACAATCATTACAGGGCAAATCCACGGAAACAACGCGTGATTTTTACCGGCAATACGGTTTTGATATCGTCAATAAGGCCGAACCGGCCGACCACATCAGCCTTGAACTTGAGTTTCTCTCCTGTCTGTATCGGCAGGAGGAGATTACAGCCGCGGAAAAATTTCTCCACACCTTCTTTCGCCCATGGTTTGAACCCTTTTATCAGCAACTCATGCCGGAACTTCGTCACCCCTTGTATGAGGTGTCGATGCAACTCATTTCTTTTTTTGTTCAGGAGGATCAGTAAATGGCAATAAACCTGACCAGGCGGAATTTTTTGAAAACCGCCTCCATTGCAGCCGCTGGCATCCCGCTTTCCAAGGTGGTTGCCAGGGCTGAAACCGGTATTGCAAAGGCCCCCCTTATCCCGCCCGGGAGTTTCAAGGATACCAAAACCGTTACCGGTGGTATCTGTGAAATGTGCTTCTGGCGTTGTCAGCTTGTCGGCAAGGTCAGAGGGGATCGCCTGGTAAAGCTCGAGGGCAACCCCAAATCCATTGACAACGGACAAAACCTTTGCGCCCGGGGAAATTCGGGCATTAAACTGGTCTATGATCCCGATCGCCTGAAATATCCGATGAAGAACATCGGTAAACGCGGGGCCCCGAAATGGCAGAAAATTTCCTGGGACGAGGCCTTGAATATCTGCGCTGATAAATTGCAGGCAACCATTGACAAGTACGGTCCCAAGGGAATTGCCGTCTGGTATCACGGCGCATCGGCCCATTATCCCAATGCCTATTTCGACTACCTCGGTGTAGCCAACAAATATGAACCGGCCTTTTACCAGTGCCGTGGTCAGACAGCCATGGCCATGATGCAGACCCTGGGTTTTGTTCCCAATGAGGATGTAGACATGCCCAACTCCAAGGCCATGCTGCTGGTCGGGTGCCATATTGGTGAAAATATCCACCTGTCGCATGTGAAAAATTTCCTCAAAGGACTTGAAAATGGTTCCAAGGTAGTGGTGGTTGATCCCCGTTTTTCCGCTGCCGCTGCCAAAGCGCATATCTGGGTTCAGATCAAACCTGGCACGGACACCGCCTTTTTACTCGGCCTGATGAATTATATGTTTGACAAGGGAATTTACAATAAGACCTTTGCAAAAAAATATTGCCTCGGTCTCAAGCGGCTTAAAAAGCATGTTGCCGAGTGGACGGTGGAAAAAACCGCTGCCGAATGTGACATTCCGGCAAAACAAATCGTTGAAGTCGCCGAACTGCTGGCCAAGAACGCCCCCAACGTCTCTATCCATCCGGGACGGCACGCGGCCTGGTACGGCAATGACTTCCAAAGGGTGCGAGCCAATGCCTGCCTGACCGCCATTCTTGGTGCCATGGACTGTCCCGGCGGTATTGTTCGTATCAAGCGCATGTCTTCAGGCCATGTCCACTGGCCCGAAGTTGATCACGAAGAGGATCCCGAGGAAATGGCCCTGGCCGAAGTAGTGGAAAAATATCCCTTCCGGCCCCCGGGAACCCCGCCTGAGCTGATGCGGGACACCATGATCTCCGGCAAACCCTATCCCATCAAGTCTCTTGTTGTCTGGGGCACCAACTCCATCAAGACCATGCCGCGCCAGGAGAGGACCGAAAAGGCCCTTGCCAACATGGATTTTATCATGGTCACCGATGTCACACCCACGGATATCACCATGTGGGCAGATATCCTGCTGCCCGAGGCCAGTTATCTGGAACGTTACGACCATGTTGAAAAAGGGACCCAGTGGAACCAGGGTGATAAACCGCAACAGTTTCTCTCTGCCCGTATGCCGCTTATTGATCCCATGTTCGAACGAAAAGATCCGGTCTGGATAATCAATGAACTGGCCAAACGCATGGGGCATGGCAAGGACATTCCGGTCAGAAACCAGGAAGAATATGTCAATCATCTGCTCAAGGAGACCGGTCTGACCATTGCCAAACTGAGAAAACTCGATGGCATCTATATCCAGCCCGGCGAATCACCCTACCTGAAAAAGGGCGAAGAACCAAAATTCGATACTGATTCCGGAAAGATCGAACTCTATTCCGAGGCAATGGAAGATGAGGATTTTCCACCCCTGCCCACCTATACGAAAACGACGGAACCGCCGAAGGGGTTTGCCCGCATGATATATGGCCGGTCACCGGTACACACCTTTAACCGGACCGCCAATAATGCCTGGCTGGCACGGGAAATTCCGGAAAATCCCCTCTGGATCAATGATGAATCCGCAAAAAAGATGGGGCTGAAAGATGGAGACAGGGTGTTTCTTGAAAATCAGGACGGGAAAAAATCGGTGAGTTCAACTGTGGTGAAAACCACGCCCGGTATCCGAAAAGATTGCCTGTTTATTGCCCACGGTTTTGGCACCTTTAATCCGGCCATGACCGTTGGCTATCACAAGGGCATTGACGACAACTCGCTAAATACCAAAATCAATCGGGAAGGTGAAACAGGTATCAGCGGCATGCGGATCAACTTTGTCCGCATCGTCAAGGACGGCAAGGTGATAGACATTCCCGCCTGAAAAATAACCCAATCTTTGATAATAGCCCTTTATGGAGGATAATCCATTATGCAATATGGAATGATTATAAATCTTGATCGATGTGTGGGCTGTCATGCCTGTGCCGTGGCCTGCCGCGCAGAATGGGAAGTTCCGGTTGAATTTGCCAGAAACTGGGTGCGCAGGCTTGGCCCCGCCAACACACCCCATGGTCTGGCCGCAACCTATTACCCCGGCCTGTGCAACCACTGTACACACCCGGCCTGTGTCGACGTCTGCCCGGCTGACACGGAAATGGTCACCTTCAAGGATGCCAAAACAGGCAAGACAAAAACCATGGAGGTGGCTGCAACCTGGAAGGACCCCTTCAACGGAACGGTGCAGATAGATAAAAAACGATGCCTTGGCTGCGGCGCCTGCGCAGACGCCTGTCCGTATGGAGCAAGATATGTCAACCCGGACCTTGCCGATGATGATTCGGATGGTAAGGCGGACAAATGTACCTATTGCATGCCCAGGGTGGAGGCAGGCCTGCAACCGGCCTGTGTCCAGACCTGTCTTGCCGAGGCCCGCATTTTCGGTGATCTGGACGATCCCGATTCCGAGGTGTCAAAATATGTGAAGAAGGGAGCGGTCGGCCTGACCTCGAAAAATGTGCAGATAGGCCCCAACAGCCGCTATTTTGGTAACAAGAAGGACATGGCCCTGCTCATGACCCAGGCGCCGCAGGAAATGCCGGAAGCCAGCTCGCGCCGCTCCATGCTGGCAGGGTTGCTCAAACCGGCCCGGAAACAGGCAAAATCTCTGGCCCTGGCAGGCATTGCCGGAACGCTTCTGGTCAAGTCAATCCAGGAACAGGAAAAATAATAGATAATCCTGCCCTGGTCCTGTATCATCAAGCCCTGATTCAAGTAAGAATCAGGGCTTTTTTGTCCACTTTTTTTATTCCTGATTACCACTAAGGTTGGCTCTGCCCACAACCCAGGGCCGTAGGGGCGGCTTCAGCTGCCTTGGGGAAACCATTTCAGATAAAATAACGCTTTCCTCAGGCGAATAAATTCGCTCCTACAGCACATGCAACAATTATGTTGGATGTGCAATATGACGAGACAACAGACTAAAATAACAAGTTTTTCTTCCTGAATTTTTTTTGTTTTTTTATGACAGGAGTTCAAGAGTAAGGCTAATTGCGATTTGATCTTATTGCTGTAGCGATGTTATCCCTCGCTGCTGAAAAATGGTGATCATCAAATAATAATTTGTTGGGCCGCAAAGGCATGCTGGTTTATCCACTTTTTCCAATAACCTTCTTATGAACAAAAAATACTCCGCTATTACAGGCAGATGTTTTGTGAATGCCCCCTTTGACCGGCTGCAGAAGGACCTGCTTGGGCTGTTTATCGACAGGCGGATACAACCGGAGATAGGGCTGGAAGGAGGATGGTTCTGGGACTGTTCTCCGGATAATTTTGAAAAAATCGCCCTGATCCTGCAACAGCAGGGACTGGATTGCACCCTGCATGCGCCCTTTCACGACTTGGCCCCGGGTGGATTTGAACCAAGAGTAGTTGCCCTCAGCCGGGAAAAACTGCAACGGGCATTTGCGCTCATTCCAATATTTCGCCCCAAAGCCATTGTCTGTCATCTTGGCTTTGAGGCAAATAAACACCAGGCCCGGTTTGACCGCTGGCTGGAAACCTCCCTTGCCACCTGGCAACCACTTATTGATCTGGCCGCATCCGCAGGAACACGGGTCCATTTTGAAAATACCTATGAAACCGGGCCAATGGCCCATAAACGGCTGTTGCAGGAGCTTGATGGCGACAATGTCGGCTTCTGCCTTGATACCGGCCATCTCATGGCCTTTGCCAACACAGGATGGCAGCCATGGCTGGATGAACTGGAACCATGGCTTGGACAACTGCACCTGCACGACAATGACGGCTTGACAGATGCCCACCAGGCACCTGGCACAGGAAACTTTGATTTTCCAAGCCTTTTTCAACATCTCAACAATAACAATCTTTGTCCACTGATCACCCTTGAGCCGCACAGCGAACATGATCTCCAACTTTCCATGCAATATCTCCATTCAACAGGGTTACTTGATCTCCTGCCGTCATAATTTTCTTTATTTTTTCCCTTAGATAAGCGATAATATTGTGATATGGATCGACCTATCCCCCCGGAAACATCATCTATCAGAAGAATTTCGGAAGAACCTGTAGAACTGGTGTCCCGAACCGGAAAGAACATAGACCATCTGGCAAGTCATCCGGTGTTTGTGGTTGATGACACCTTTTTCCGGTCCCGCACCCCCAAGTCGACCCACTGGTCTGTTGCCTGGTCGGACCTGATGATGACCATGTTCATCCTGTTCCTGACCCTGTTTGTCTATCAACTGGCCCACCGCGAATTTTTAAGCGAGGAGAGCCCGGAAGTCGTTGCCGGCACCACCATGCCCGTACCGGACCCCCCGACACCTGCCCTGCCCTTCCATCCCATCAGCCCTGTAGTCTCCGATACGCAGAGATTGCAGATAAAAAAGGCAGAGCCAACCTCAATTCCGACCAAAACAGGCGGGCAACCGATCAATTTTAATACAAAAAGTTCTAATAAAAAAAATTCTAATAAAAAAATCACAGACACGGACATAGACGCCATTTTCGAAGGCAAAACACCGGAAGAAAAAAAATCTGAACAAAAAAAAGCCGACATACCTGCGGTACAACGGAAAAAGGCAGAAAGAACAAAGACCGGCAGCCAGGGAAAAAAAGCAGATGACCGGAAATCACCGGCAGAGGGGAAGCGGGCGGAAACCATAATTACCAGGATGTATGACCTGTCAAAGATAACGGTTGCCGATGAAAAACTGGAAAAATTTGCCTCGGTTGAGCTGATTCCTGACAAAACCATGCGCATCGTTCTGACCGGAGACCTGCTGTTTCCCTCGGGCCGGGCTGAACTGACCAAGGAAGCAAAAAAATCTCTGCGCAAGCTCATTCCCATTATTCGCCAGACCCCTTACATGATCAATGTCATCGGCCATACCGATTCCATGCCCATGCATTCGGCAAGATTTTCCAGTAACTGGGAGCTTTCCACGGCCCGGGCCGGACGGGTTGCCCGGTTTCTCATTGAACAGGGACATATCCCGGCCAGTCATTTCGTGGTCACCGGCTATAGTTATTATCGACCGGTCAAACCAAATACCACGGCGGCCAACCGCAAGGCCAATCGCAGGGTGGAGATTATTATTTCCAGGGAACCGCCGCCTCCCCAAAGGGCGACCCAACAAAATATAAAATGAAATACAGCAAATGAAGCGATTGAATATCATCGGCATCCTCCTCTGTGTCTTTCTCTTTGTTGCCGGCTTCTTTATCAAGGGCAACGTCAGCATGTATTTCAATCTGGCCGGATTCATGATCGTGGTCGGCGGCTCCGCTGCCGCGGCCCTGCTCAGTTTCCGCCTGGAACGGCTGCTGATCACCTTTAAGGTTGTCAAGGCATCCTATCGGCACAGGATTAAGTCAGAGGCGGAAATAGTCGACATCCTGATTGATCTTGCCATAAAATCCAAGGTGCAGGGGGTGCTTTCCCTGCAGGATGAGGAACAGGAGACCTCGATACTTTTTCTGCGCCGCGGCCTTGGCTGCCTGGTGGATAATTATGACCAGGCTCAGATTCGCGACATCCTCAACACGGAAATGTATTTTTTTAAACTGCGTCGTGAAGACAGTGAACGGGTGCTGCGCACCATCGGAGATTTTTTCCCGGCCTTTGGTATTATTGGTTCAGTGGTCGGCCTGATTTCCATGCTGGCCGGCATCGGCGACACCTCGGTTATCCTGGCAACCGTCCCGGTTGCCCTGACCTCTACCCTGTATGGTCTTATCTTTGCCAACTTCTTTTTTGTACCCTTTGCCGCCAATCTCCGGGAACGCACCAACCAGGAACTGCTGCTGCAAAAAATCATCATGGAAGGCATCATTGCCATTGACTCGGAACTCAACCCCACGGTTCTCAAGACCAAACTCCTCTCCTTTCTCACCCCCTCGGAACGAAAATCCGATCTCGTGCCCCTGGCCAAGATTCGGGAACGTTTCGGCCGCCGGATATAAGGCCTTTTAAAAAAGCATGTACAAACTCCGGTAACCGTGTAAAATACCCTCCACAGATCCTTTTCGATGGATTCAATGTAACGTTCTGATTTTTCATATTTTACTTTATCCAGTATTGGTTTATTGGCATCCAGGCCCCGGCCTTTTCGACCGATTCTTTATATATCTGAAAATAGCCCACGAAGTTTTGTCGTTCAGGTTAATTTTCATCATTGGTTGTGGCCGCAACGGTAAAATATGGTTCAACAATGCCGGTTTATCGGCAACAAGCAAGGGCCTGTAATCAAACAGGCGCTGATAATTTTCTCTACCAGGTCATACCCATGAAAAATTTTTCCATCCGGTGTTATTTTTCCATCCTGTCCTGTCTCGTTCTGCTTGCCGGTTGCGGGCCGGCAAATGTGAAAAAACTTGAACAGAAAGCCGGGGCCCGGCCCATGACCCCGGATGCGGTCCTGAAACTTGTGGACGGCAATACCCTGTTTCTCAAGTCCTTTGACGAAGAGTCCTATCTCTATTTTGATCACTCGGGAAAACTGTTTGGCAAAGACATTGACAACAACAAGGACATCGGCCAATGGGACGTGAGTGAGGATGCGGAACTCTGCATGCGCATGAGCCACTGGTGGTATGGTGACCTGCTCTGCTACCAGGTACTTGCCGCCAATGGCAGGTATCATCTTGCAACGGGAAACGGTGTCCTCAAGTACAAGGGCACGCAATATCCAGGTGATGCAAAACACCTCTATTATGCGGTCAAAACGAAGAAAAAAAGTTACCGCCGCTCACTGCGTGCCAGTAAAAGATCGGTCCGACCACAGGAAGAGCAGGCAGTAGCAGAGACGCAACCACAGGAAGAGAATGATCAATTCAGCAAATCCATCAGCGAAGAACGTCCTGTCCCTGACGACACAGGAGGAAAAAATATTCGTTCCACGGTCAAATGGCTGGCCAGGGACTGTCCCGGCTGCAACCTGGCCGGGACAAACCTGAAAAAAGCTGACCTTGTGGCCGCGCAACTGGCCGGGGCCAACCTGCGCGGCGCTCTTTTACGCATGGCTAACCTGCGGCGGGCAAATCTGGAAGGGGCAAACCTTGCCGGGGCTGATCTCTCCCATGCCAACCTGCCCGGCGCCAACCTGCGGGGGGCCGACCTGACCGGCGCCAGTCTCAAGGGCGCCAACCTGATCAAGGCCGATCTGACCGGGGCCAGGATAGAGGGCGCTGATTTTACTGACGCCCTGCTTGAAAGCGTCCGCGGTCTGCCAAAACAACGATAACCATACACATTGTAAACGAAGCCATGTCCGCACCCTTTGTTCATCTCCATGTCCATACCCAGTTTTCCATGCTTGACGGGGCCATCCGCTTAGATGACCTGATCAGCCGCAGTCTTGAATATGATATGGGGGCCGTGGCTGTCACCGATCATGGGGCCATGTACGGCGCCCTGATGTTTTATGACAAGGCAAAGAAAGCAGGCATAAAGCCCATCATCGGCTGCGAATTTTATGTGGCCGAAAAAAGCCGCCTGATCCATGACAAAACAGCGGGCCACAACTTTCACCTGGTCCTGTTGGCCATGAATGAAACCGGTTATAAAAACCTGATGAAGCTGGCCACCATTGCCCAGACCGAAGGGTTTTACTACAAACCGCGTATTGATCAGGAGGCCATCGCCAAACACCAGGAAGGACTCCTGGCCCTGACCGCCTGCCTGCACGGAGAAATTCCCTGGCGCATTTCCCATGATGACGAGGGAGGCGCCCGGGCCAAGGCCCTTGAGCTGCAGAAAATTTTCGGTGACCGGCTCTATTTCGAGATCCAGGAAAATGGGATCGCCCAACAAAGCGTTGTTAACGAGGGGTTGATGGCCCTGGGCAGGGAGCTGGGCATCAAGCTGGTGGCAACCAATGACTGCCATTACCTGAACCGGGAGGAATCATACGCACACGAGGTGTTGCTCGCCATCCAGACCGGCAGGACCATCAACGATCCCAAGAGATTTCGCTTTTCCACCGATGAGCTCTACTTTAAATCTCCCGACGAGATGGCCGAGCGCTTTGCCTACTGTCCCGAGGCAGTGACCAACACCGTCGAGGTTGCCGAGCGCTGCAACCTTGAACTATCATTTGGCGCCCACCATTTTCCCATTTTTCCGGTGCCTGAAGGGGAAAGCCTCGAGAGTCTGTTTGAAAAGGCCTGCTGGGACGGACTTAAGGACCGTCTTGATCATCTACGCGAGCTCCAGGAGGTAAGCCCGGAGCTGGAACAGCAGTACAGGGACCGGCTGACCATGGAAATCGAGGTCATCCGCACCATGGGATTTGCCGGTTATTTTCTTATTGTCGCCGATTTTATTACCTGGGCCAAAAAAGAAAAGATACCGGTCGGTCCGGGCCGCGGCTCCGGCGCCGGCAGCCTGGCTGCCTTCTGTATGTTCATCACCGATATTGATCCCATCCCGTACGGACTGATTTTCGAGCGTTTTCTCAACGTCGAACGTCAGTCCATGCCTGATTTTGATGTTGATTTCTGCAAGGAACGGCGTGACGAGGTGATCGGCTATGTCCGCAGACGTTACGGCGGCGATAAACATGTTGCCCAGATTGTGGCCTATGGTTCCATGAAGGCACGCGCTGTGCTGCGGGATGTGGGGCGAGTGCTTGAGATCCCCCTGCCCACGGTTGACCGGATTGCCAAGCTGGTTCCGGAAGAGCTGAAAATCACTTTGAAAAAGGCCATTGACAAGGAACCGCGGCTCCGGGAGGCGATGAAGGATGATGCCATCCGTGAACTGCTCTCCGTGTCCCAGACCCTGGAGGGCCTTTCCCGCCACAAGACCATTCATGCCGCCGGCGTGGTCATCTCGCCCAAACCCATGGTCGAATATCTTCCCCTCTGTGTGGGGCCAAACAAGGAGGTCCTCACCCAGTATGACATGAAATACACCGAGAAAACCGGACTGATAAAGTTTGATTTTCTTGGCCTCAAAACCCTGACCGTCATTGACCGGGCATTGAAGCTGATCAAAAAGGATATTGGCCTTGAGGTTGACCTGGCCAAAATTCCCATGGATGACCCCCGTACCTATTCCCTTCTCTGCAGGGGTGACAGCCTGGGCGTCTTTCAGCTGGAAAGCGACGGCATGCGAGAGCTGCTTATCAAAATGGCTCCGGAACAGTTCAGTGATTTGATTGCCCTGGTCGCGTTGTACAGGCCCGGCCCCCTTGACTCAGGCATGGTCGAAACCTTTGTCGAGACCAAACACGGCAGACGGCCGCCCGAATATCCCCTGCCCCAGATCAAATCGGTCCTGGAAGAGACCTACGGGGTGATTGTCTACCAGGAACAGGTCATGAAGATCGCCAATATCCTGGCCGGGTACAGCCTGGGCGATGCCGATATTCTCAGGCGGGCCATGGGCAAAAAGATCCCCGAGGTCATGGAGGAGGAACGGGGTAAATTCATGCAGGGGGCGGCCAGAAACAATATCCCCGAGGACAAGGCCAAGTATATCTTTGATCTGATGGCAAAATTTGCAGGCTACGGCTTCAACAAATCCCATTCCGCCGCCTATGCCCTGATCGCCTACCAGACCGCCTATCTCAAGGCCCATTACCCTGCCCAGTTTCTCGCTGCCCTGCTCTCCTGCGATGTTGACAACACCGACAAGGTGGTCAAGTACATCAACGAGTGCAAAAGCATGGATATTCCGGTGCTGCCGCCGGACATCAATGAATCATTTGACGATTTCACGGTTATCAACGATCGCATTCGCTTTGGCCTGGCCGCTGTCAAGAACGTGGGCGGTGCCGCCCTTGATTCCATCATAGAGGAACGGGAGAAAAACGGCCCCTATTCCTCTTTGGCCGATTTCTGCGGCCGGATAGATTCCACCAGGGTCAACCGCAAGGTGATTGAAAGCCTAATCAAGGCCGGCGCCTTTGATTCTCTGGGCGGAAAACGTGCCCAATATATGGAGGTTCTTGACCAGGCGCTTGAGCGTGCCAAAGCGGTGCAGCGGGACCGGATGAGCGGCCAGATGAACCTCTTTGCCCTGGCCGGTCCTGAATCTGCCGCCGGCAGGGAACAGGAAATCGAGCTGCCCGATATCGAGGACTGGCCCGAGCTGAAAAAACTCACCCATGAGAAGGAAACCGTGGGCTTTTTCCTGACCGGCCATCCCCTGGAAGCGGTGATGCCCGACATCAGAAGAGTGGTTGAC
>JALVAI010000019.1 GCA_027011235.1 Desulfobulbaceae bacterium | reverse complement strand
CCCTGGGCGGCCAACAGAGTATGTACATGCCGGGCGATGCCCAGGGCCGCGGTCAGGCCGGTGGAGCGGATACCGCCCAGAGTTATCCAGTTACGGTCACTATCCTGACGGATACGGTATTCCGGTCGTTCCGTGGCGGGCCGAATGCCGGCATAGGTTGCGGTAACAGGCATTTCGGCCAGGGCCGGAAGCATTCTTCTGCCCTTCTCGGCGAGCATGGTCAATGTTTTTTTATCCGTTGATGCGTCATCCCGCCCATCCTGTTCTTCTGCGGTCGGCCCGACCATCATGTTGCCGAAAATGGTAGGAAACAGAACAATTCCCTTGGTACGTTTTGACGGGACCGGAAGGATTACGGAGTTGATCAGCCTGCCGGCGGCCTTGTCAAAGACAACAAACTGTCCCTTGCGCGGTTTGATGGTAAAGTCGCTTGCGCCAAGCACGTCTTTATCGACAAAATCACCATAAAGGCCGGCGCAATTAATGACATATGTTGCCCGCACCAGGCCGCGACCGGTCTTGAGAAGCCAGTGGCTTCCGTCAAACTTACCCCCGGTCACTTCGGCGTTAAACACTGCCTGGCCCCCGTTTTCAACGGCCTGGAGAAGATATGCCAGGGGGGCGGACCAGGGGTCGATGACATATTCGCGTGGAATGTGAATCGCGGCCCGGACAGAGTGGTCGAGATTTGGTTCCAGTTCGAGGATTTGCTTACGCGTCAACAGACGAAGATCAGGGACCTTGTTCAGCAGGCCTTTTTCCAGCACTCCGGCAAGCCGCTGTTCTTCCTCCCGGGTCCAGGCAACGACCATGGCGCCGGTTTTCAGAAGCGGCAGTCCCAGGCTTTCATGAATTTCCAGATACTCCTGGTGCCCTGCCTGCACGCATTCCCATTCAAGGGAACCGGGAGGCGCATCAAAACCGGTGTGGAGAATGGCGCTGTTTCCCTTGCTTGCACCATCGAGAATGTCCGGCGCTTTTTCAAGGAGAACGATGGAGGCGCCTTCAAGGGTAAGGCGGCGGGCCACGGCACAGCCAACAACGCCGCCACCGATTATTGCCACGTCACCGGCGGCGATAATCGGTCCCTGGCCAGCCGATGGGGCAGGATTGTTTGCATTGGTTTCCATGCCCAATCGTTAATATGAAATGCCCGAATGGTCAACGTGAAAATATACGATGCAGGAGTCCCGACGCAACCGGGTAAAAAGAGTGGATTCAGGATAACGGGAAAATTCAGGAGAGCGAGTCCTGTTCGGCGCTGAAAATCATGATGCCGGCCTCGGTAAGTGTGTGGCGAAGGGGGGCGGACGGTGGCTTGTCACAGACCAGGTTGGTTATCCTGTCCAGTTCGCAAACCTTGAACGAGGCAATTCTGCCAAATTTTGAACTGTCGGCAAGAACAGTTACCGATTCCGCCTGTTCAACCATGGCCCGGGCAATCTGGGCCTCGTTAATGTTGAAATCCATAATGCCGGTCCTGTCATCGAGGGCTCCAATGGTCAGGATGGCATGATGGGCGCGGAAGGAACGGATCTGGGCGATGGCCATGCTGCCTATGGTCTGCCGGTTATCGCCGTTGAATTCTCCGCCGAGAAGAAAGACCTGGGTGGACCCGGCTGCCGTGCTTGCAATTCTGGCAATTTCCGCTGAATTGGTGACAATGGTCAGATCAGAAGTTTCCGCCAGTTTTTCGGCAAAATAGAGGGTGGTTGAACCGGTGTCAATAAAAAGAGTTTCACCCGGGGTGATCAGACGGACAGCCGTGGAGGCAATGCCAACCTTGGCCGGAACATTTTCAGCCATCCGTTCCTGAAATCGACCCTCGCCCTTGATTCCGGGAAGTTCGGCGCCGCCATGAAATTTTCTGATCTTTCCGGTGCGGGCAAGTTCGGTGAGATCCCGCCGGATGGTTTCTCTGGAAATATGGAGATGATGGGCCAGATCTTCAACGTGGACACGTTTTTGTTCGCGGACGATCCGTAAAATTTCATCTCTGCGATTAACAGGGTTCATGCTGGCCTTTGGTTTGGTTGATACACAGAAAAAATGTATTTTCCATGATGCAGGCCCTGGAGCTGCTCCCGTGGTTTCCTGCCTGTATACTTTTGCTTCCTGATTACCACCGGAGATCAGCAAAGCCGTATCCCTTGTTTCCGAGGATTGATGGTAATCAGATTCTACTTTATATTTCACGGGGTTGTCAAGTGAGGACGGAAATGTCCACATGGCCGGCCCCTGTTTTTCCATGGCTGGAGAAGGGAATAAAGCTCCGGTTTTGGCAGTTCTTCTGGTGTTATGTTGTATCCGGTCATGTTAGAACTGTGTTAGAAAAACAAATACAGCATGTTAATGCTTGTTTGGTCATTTTTTTCATGGTAATGATCATTTTATGTTGACCGGCAGGATAACAGACAAGGTTTTTCCGGGAACTGTAAACGAGAATTTCTGCTTGCTTGTCCGGCATTCAGGAAATTTTGACTTGTTCCTGTCGTTTCTCAGGTAACCAAAAAAGGAGGCATAAAAAAATGAAGAATGGACTGTTGAAGGGATGTCTTTGGTCGTTGACGGCGCTTGCCGCCTGTGCATGTATCGCAACCGTACCATCAGCCCATGCCAGGGACCTGACCATTGTCGGTTGGGGCGGGACCACCCAGGCGGCGCATAAGGTCGCCTATTTTGATCCCTTTGTCAAAGAAACCGGAATCAAGATTGTCGAGGATTCCTGGAGCGGTGAAATGGCCAAGATTCGGGGAATGGTGGAAACCGGCGATATAACCTGGGACGTTGTCCAGGTTGAGGCGCCGGAAATGTACCAGGGATGCGAAGAGGGACTGTTTGAACAACTGGACTGGTCAAAGATTACTGACAAAAAAAATCTGGTTGACGGCGCCGCCGCTGACTGCGGGGCAGGTATTTTGATCTGGTCAACGGTGTTTTCCTATGATGCCGATGTGATAAAAAACGGTCCCAAGACCTGGGCGGAATTCTGGGATGTGAAAAAATGGCCGGGTAAACGTGGTATGCGCCGGGGCGCCAAGATGACCCTTGAAATTGCCTTGCTTGCCGATGGAGTTCCCCGCAAGGATGTCTATAAGGTGCTTGCAACCAAGAAGGGTGTGGACAGGGCCTTTAAGAAACTTGATGAACTCAAACCCTATATTGTCTGGTGGAAAGCAGGGGCAGAGCCGCAGCAGCGACTGGCTGCCGGTGATGTTGTGATGAGCATGGCCTACAACGCCTGGGTCACCCGGATCAACAAGGAAGAAAAACGTAACTTTGCCATTATCTGGGACGGTAATCTCTATTCCATGGATTTCTGGACCATTGTCAAGGGATCGCCCAATGTTGACAAGGCCTTGAAGTTCATTGCCTTTTCCATGCGTCCTGACCGGCAGGCCGTTTTTTTCAACAAGATTGCCTATGGCTGGACAGCCAAGGGAACAGGGAAGTACATCGACAAGAATATGCTTCCTCTGCTGCCCACCGCCGAGGGTCATCTTGACAATGCCCTGTTGACCAATGTCGAGTTCTGGCTTGACAATGGAGAGAGCCTGGAGCAGCGTTTCCAGGCCTGGGTGGCAAAATAGGGGAGATATATCCTGGTGGCGCCCTGCAGCCTCTCTTTTTTAGAGACGATCGGTTTTATGCAGGGCGCCGGAGTAGTGGTCTCCGCTGTTTTTTACCTTTTAGGGTGCCTTTATATAACCACAGGGGAATGTCATGGCCTTGCAAGATGTAGCCGATAAAAGTCTGCATGACAAGTTACGCCGGGCTGAACGGCGAAAAAAGATCGAGGCGGTTTCTCTTATCGGGCCGCTGTTGCTGCTCATGGTGATATTTTATTTTATCCCCATCGGTATGATGCTGTACCGAAGTGTGGATAATTCCCAGATGCGGGAAATTCTCCCTGAAACGGCAAAAGCGCTTGCCCGTTGGAACGGCCAGGGCCTGCCCGATGAATCCGCCTATGCAGCCGTTGTCGCGGACATGAAAGTGGCCTATCCCGCCCGTACCCTGGCCGGGGCCGGTCGCAGGCTGAATTTCGACAAGGTCGGTTTCTATTCCCTGTTGTTGAAAACCGGTCGTAAACTGAAAAAAATCGGAGGTCCTCCCTACAAGGAAAAGCTCATCGAAATTGACAGCAAATGGGGTGATCCGAAGTACTGGACAGTAATGAAGCGGGGGTTGAAAAACATTACCCTCATCTATCTCCTGCGGGCCGTGGATCTTCGATACGATGATAGCAACAGTATTGTCGGCGTCCCGGAAGAACAGGCCATTTACAATTCCATTATTCAGCGGACGGTCTACATTAGTCTTTCGGTCACCATCCTCTGCCTGCTGATAGGCTATCCCCTGGCCTACTTTATGGCCACCAGTTCGGCCTCGGTG
>JALVAI010000018.1 GCA_027011235.1 Desulfobulbaceae bacterium | reverse complement strand
ACTCTTTATTCACATCCAACATAATTATTGCACGTGCTGTAGGGGCGAATTTATTCGCCTTAAAGAAGCGCCTTTTCAGATGGCATGCCTTTATCAAGGCGACTAAAGTCGCCCCTACGAACTTGGGCTGTGGGCAAAGCCCACCTTAGGTATCTCATCCATCACTCTTCTTCGGGAAAATGCTCCGTAATCAGGTCATAGAGCAGGTTACTCGTTTCCCGGATGACCTGCACACAGTTTTGCCTGCTGCTCTTGGGATTTTTATAAAAATTCATAACGGCAACATGGTTTTTCCAGTTGACCTGGGCAATATCTCTGCAGTTGGCGCCGCCATACGGTTTACATATCTCGTCAAACCCGGTGACCAGTTTATAGCTCAATTTCCACATTAACTTGTGGTCACGTCCATTGGCCTCGGTTTTACCAAGGGTATAGCCGATAACGGCAAGCGCCCCGGCAAGGGTGCCACAGGTTCGACCGCTTGAGCCCATGCCGCCGCCAAAGGGGGCCATTGCCGCCATCAACTCATCGGCGGGCGGGTCCTTACGAAACAATCCGGCGCACGCGCCGAGAATGGCCTGACTTCAATGCATACGCTTTAAAAACAACTCCATGGCCCGGTTGGCCATTTTTTCCCGATCCGTCATACTTGCACTCCCTGGTATTGATGGAAAATATGGAAAAATTAAACGAAAACTACTGCCAGCAAATCTACAACCAGCGAATCATTACCTGTTCAAGTGGCCGGAATCCTTTTCTCGCATATACCTCCCTGCCGAACTCGCTACTGTTGAGCTGAACCCGGGTAATGCCGATTTGCCGGCAATGGTTCAACAGCAAATCAATGAGCGCTGAGGCGATCCCCTGCCGCCGCATGGAGGGTAAAACAAAAATGGAATGGATAAATCCTGTGGTTGCAGACGGATCTTCCGGCACTGGTACGGTTCGCAGAATGGAGAGTTCACCGGAGGCAATCGGTTCGTTGTCGAACTCTGCTATCCAGGCAATACAACTCCCGTAGGGAATCTGAAGGGAAAGTTTTTGTCGATGCGCTCGTTCAAGGCCCGTAAAATCCTTTGGCCGTTCTTCCTGTGGCTGCGCCGAAAAAGAACCGCATCCAGGACCACAACAGGTTGTCTGCAGGGACAGGCCACCCTGGGCGCGCATTTCCTCAAACATGCGTCGATGGTGACCGGCCAGCAGATCAATATCCGCCTCACCTGCCCGGCGATAGGTGATCTCCGCTACCATTGCCGCCCCCTATACTCGCCAAATACCCGGCGCAGGACATTACAGATCTCGCCAAGGCTGCCATAGGCCCGAACCGCTGCCAAAACCGGCTCCATGAGATTTTCATCACTGCGGGCAGCCTGCTCAAGCGCGGACAGGGCTTTTTCCACCTCCTGATTGTTCCGCTCCTGTTTAATTTTCTTCAGCCTGTCGACCTGTTCATCTTCCACCCTGGGATCAACCCGCAAAACCGGAACCGTGGCCTCTTCCTCCACCTGGAATTTATTGACACCAACGATGATGCGTTCGCCCTTTTCCACCTCTTGCTGATACTGGTAGGCAGCCTCTTCGATCTGGCCGGCAATAAAACCGTTTTCGATACAGGCGACCACACCGCCGGCCGCGTCTATCTGCTTGATCAACTCAACCGCCTCCTGTTCAATGGTGTCGGTCAACTGTTCGATATAGTAAGAACCTGCCAGGGGATCAACGGTATCGGCTACCCCGGATTCATGGGCAATGATCTGCTGGGTACGCAGGGCCGTGCGCACGGAATCCTCGGTGGGCAGGGACAGCGCCTCATCACGGGAATTGGTGTGCAGCGACTGGGTACCGCCAAGGACAGCGGCCAAGGCCTGGATGGTGACCCGGACGATATTATTGTCTACCTGCTGGGCGGTCAGGCTGGCGCCAGCGGTCTGGGTATGAAATCGCAGCATCATGGAACGTGGATCGGTAGCGCCGAACCGCTCCTTCATGATCCTTGCCCAGAGCCTGCGTGCGGCCCGGAACTTGGCCACCTCCTCAAGAAGATTTGAGGAACCGTTAAAGAAGAAGGCCAGCCTGCGGGCAAAGACATCCAGCGGTAACCCGGCATCCAGGGCGGTCTGGACATAGGTCAACCCGTTGGCAAGGGTGAAGGCCAGCTCCTGGCTGGCAGTGGAGCCCGCCTCCCGGATATGGTAGCCGGAAATGGAGATGGTGTTGAACAGGGGCGCCTTGTCGGCGCACCACTGAAAGATATTGGTGATCAACCGCAGCGATGGTTTGGGCGGGAAGATGTAGGTGCCGCGGGCAAAGTACTCCTTTAAAATATCGTTCTGAATGGTACCCCGGAGCTTGCCTGCGGCAACACCCTGTTTTTCCGCCACTGCCACATACATGGCCAGCAACACCATGGCCGGTGAGTTGATGGTCATGGAAGTGGAGATGGTATCGAGCGGAATCCGGTCAAAAAGCGTTTCCATGTCGGCCAGGGTGTCAATGGCTACCCCGACCTTGCCCACCTCGCCAAGGGACATGGGATCATCGGAGTCATAGCCGATCTGGGTGGGCAGGTCAAAGGCCACGGACAGCCCGGTCTGGCCCTGGTCCAGCAGGTAGCGATAACGCTCATTTGAGGCGGCGGCAGTGGAAAAACCGGCATACTGGCGCATGGTCCACAACCGGCCCCGGTACATGGTGGGCTGCACGCCCCGGGTGTAGGGGTAGCGGCCGGGAAAACCGATGTTGTCCAGATAGTCCTGATCTATTTCTCTCGGCAGTGCCAGGCGTGGTACTTCGCGGCCGCCGTGGGTGGTAAAGCGTGGTTTTCGTTCCGGGAAACGGTCCAGACTTTTCTTGAGCTCGCCCTCTTCCCAGGACCGCAATTCCTTGTTCTCTGTTGTCATTGCAAGGTCGGTTAATCCGACAGGTAATATTCCACCGTTGAAACAATGCGGATTTTTTTGATATAGGGGGTGTTTCTGTCGCGCGACCGGATGCTGAACCGCCCCTGCGACGCCCGTTTGATCTTGCCAAGTTTGCTCTGTGAATCAGCGGCAAATTTGAGGGCAACCTCCCGCGCTTTTCTGGTCGCCTCTTCGATCATGGCAGGCTTTATCCTGTTGAGGCCGGTGAAGATATACTCCGGCCTGCTGTCATAATCCATGCCTGAAAACACGATTCCTTTTTTTCCCAGCTTCGACAGTTTTGTCATCAATTTTCGCACCGTTTGCACATTTTTTGAATAAACGGTGATCGTCCGGGAACCGCTATAGCGGAACCGCACTGCTTTATTGTCGTACTGCTGGGCCAGTTTATCGGTAATCACCGGAGCAGCAGAGGAAATCTCCTTTTTGGCTATCCCGTTTCCGGTGAGAAAAGCGGTGATTTCGGCAGCGTTTGCGTCCATGGTCTTATAAAGCGTTGCCAGCTCATTATCCGCCGCGATAAAACGGATGGGCCAGATAACGATATCCGCGTTGACTTCACGCTCGGACAACCCCTTGACAATGACCGTTCGTTCATATTCCTTGATCTTCAGGGCCGCGGTGGAAAGTTGATATCCCAATACAACCAGACCAAGAAACAGACAGATGCCGAGAATGAAAAAATGTTGCGGCCTGCTCTTCTGCATGTATTTTTCCTTGTTCTCTTTTGTCATAATTGTCCGGGACAGAAATTCTCATGAACTCTCGTTCCACGGCTCTGCGGTAAACGTCTTTCCCGGTGCTCTGCGCCCTGACAGCTGCCTGTTACCAATCCATGAATACATCCAGCAGATTGTCCTGCCCGGCATAGTTCCTTGCACTCGACCAGCGCCAGTGTTCCGGTTTGTCTACATATCCACGTTTACTCTTAACAACCTCATCCATGGCCTCAACGCTAACCGGCTTCCTGTCCGATCGATATAATTTACAGAAAATATCGTCGACTTTCCTGGAAACGGGCCTGATAACAGCCTCCTTATTGTCGGTGACGATAATTTCTATTTTGTCACCGGTGCGAAGATGAAGAGTCTCCCGGATCTTTTTGGGAATAGTTACCTGCCCCTTACAGGTGAGTGTTGCCAATGCCATAATTTACTCCTTACCAAATCCATAAATCTTACTTCATGGCAAGACGGTAATGACCAAATGTCAACCTCTGTCCGCTGATGCAGGAGATATCAACCCTTTCCTGACGCGTAAAAAACCGACAGGTAATCGACCACGGTCGCGGTCAGAAAATGCGGTTGTCTCTCTTCACCAAATTGATAACGGCTGCGGGCCATGGGTTGTAAATTGCAAGTTATATGGCGCAGAGCGGTGTTACCAGTAAAAATAGCTCCGCTTTGTATTTATGTAGTTTTGGGAACAAATTCTATTTCGAGTTTGTACCCTGTAGCCTTTGCATATTCCTCAATGGTTGAAAGTTTTGGTGAAATTT
>JALVAI010000017.1 GCA_027011235.1 Desulfobulbaceae bacterium | reverse complement strand
GCTGGCCAGGATGACCGAGCCGGCGGTCGGCGCCTCGACATGGGCGGCCGGCAACCAGGTATGGAGCGGCACCATGGGTATCTTGACCGCAAAACCGATCAACAGGGCCATGAAAATCCAGAACTGCCATGACGGCGGCAGGTGCAGGCCAAGCATGACCGGGTAACTGAAACTCCCGGCCTTCACATACAGGCCGACAATGGCCAGCAGCAGAAATATGGAACCGGCCAGAGTGTAGAGGACAAATTTAATGGCGGCATATTTTCGTCTCGGTCCGCCCCAGATGGCAATGAGCAGGAACATGGGGACCAGCATGGCCTCCCAGAAAAAGTAGAACAGGACCATGTCAAGGGCGACAAAGACACCGGTAAGAATACCCTGGGTCAGAAGCAGACAGGCCATGCATTCCCGCACCCGATGGGTGATATAACGCCAGGAACAGAGAATCGTCACCGGCCCGAGAAAGGTCGTCAGCAGGACAAGGGGCAGACTGATGCCGTCAACTCCCAGCAGGTAGTTCAGGCCGCGGCCCGGGATCCAGGCATGGCGTTCAACAAACTGAAAACCCAGAACATCGGCCTGAAAATTGCCAAGTAACGGCAGGGAGAAGAAAAACGTCAGGGTCAGAATAATAAGGCTGAACCAACGGCTCTGCTCCTCGTCCTTTATTAGTGCCAGCAGGGCGGCCCCTATTACCGGCAGAAAAATAATCAGACTTAAAACAGGGTAGCCAAGTGGTGAATTATGGAGCGTTGCAAGTGGAGTCATCTGTTTGTCTTTGTCTTTCTTTCCAAGATTATCGCAAGTAGAGGGCCAGCAGAGCGATACCGGCCAATACCGTCAGGGTGCGGGCAATATACCGCGACAGGATTCCCGGCTGCATGAATACACGCATGTGATCACCGAAGCTGAGAACCGCCTGGGCGGAATTGTCAACCACACCATCCACCACCCGCTGGTCATTCCAGTTCGCCACCCGGGCAAAAGCGCGCAGAAGCGGCAGGGCAAAGGTCTTGTGCAGATTTTTTATCACCTGCTCGTCTACCATACGCAAAACATTACGGCAAAAGGCCATGAATATTACGGCGCCACGCCGGTAAAACCAGTCAAGGTCAAGACCGACCTTGGGTTCGGGATAGAGTTTTTTGATCAGAAGGAAAAAGCCCAGCATGGTGAAGAGCAGAATCTGCATCGACTCCATGACGTGCTGCGCCGTATAGGGATGATAATGGGCATCAAAGGGCAGCAGTTTGTAAAGTCCTTCGGGATTGACGCCAATAAGCACACAGTAATAGGCGGCAATGGCCATGGCGATCAGCATGTTGAGCGGCGCCTCTTTTTTCGGGGGCTCAAAGGATGGTTTGTCACGCCAGAACCAGATAAAATAGGGGACCTTCAAACCGGTGTGAAGAAAGGTACCGGCGGAAGCCAAGGTCAGGCCCAGGGCAGCCCAGTTCAGATGATCCGCCCAGGCGCCCGAGATTACCATCGATTTCGAGACAAAGCCGGAAAAGAGCGGAAAGGCGGAAATGGAAAGACCGCCGATCAGGGTAAAGACCAGGGTATAGGGCATGTATTTCCACAGACCTCCCAGTTCGCTGAACCGGGAATGACCGGTGACCTGGATAACCCCGCCAACCCCCATGAAAAGAAGGGATTTATAGAGAATATGGGCATAGGCATGGGCGCAGGCGCCGTTGAGGGCCAGGGCGGTGCCAATACCGACACCGGTGACCATGTAGCCGACCTGGCTGATGATATGGTAGGAAAGCAGACGCCTGGCATCGTTTTCAAGCACGGCATAGACAACACCGTACAGGGCCATGATGACCCCCAGGACAATGAGAATATCAAAGCCGGGAAAGGAACGGACCAGGGCATAAACCGCGGTTTTGGTCGTATAGGCGCACATGAACACTGACCCGACCACGGTGGCGCTGCCATAGGCATCGGGAAGCCAGGCATGCAGGGGCGGCACGGCGGCGTTAAGCAGAAAACCGGCCAGGATAAGGTACTCGGCCAGACCTGCCGTCTCCTGGTGGAAACGGACAAAGGCAATGGATCCGGTCTGGTGATAGTGGAGAAAAATACCGCAGAGCAACATCAGACCACCGGTCACATGAACGAGAAAATACCGGTACCCGGCCCTGGTTGAACGCTCGGTCTTGCGCAGGAACACCAGGGCGGTTGAAAAGACCATCAGCCCTTCCCAGAACAGAAACAGGGTCAGAAAATCACCGGCAAACACACAGCCAAGCGCAGACCCGACATAGCCCATGGCTGCCACCTGCTGCCAGGGCTCCTTGACATGGAGTCCGTAGACGGCGCCGATGATCGACATCAGGGTAAAGACATTGGCAAAGATGATAGCCAGTTTATCGACCCGGCCAAAGACGAGGTGCAATCCCTGCACGTCGACAACGCCATGGGTGCCTGGAGAAAAACCGAGAACCAGGGTAAAGGCCAACAACGGCACCAGCAGAACCAGGGCCTGCCGCCAGATCCCTTTCAGCAGGGGGACAACCGGCAGGGCGGCAAAAAAGAGCAGGGCCGGATGGAAAAAAAAGGTAGCAGCCATTACTTGTTTCCTTCCCTTTCGTAGTAATCTTCCGGACGAAACAGCCAGGCATGGCCCAGCCACTTGGAACCAATGATAATCAAAGCGCAGGCGCCAAGCCCGAACAGGGCCCAGAAATCAGGAATCTCATCGCCAAGAAAATGGACGTGGTGTCTGGGCACCCAGAGGTCTCCGACCAGAAGAAGGGCCAGCACCGCCAAAAAACTCTTCTCCACCAGTGAGTAGTGTTTACGCATCCAGGCAATACAACGAACAATCATGAGAGAACCTCCGCGATAAGCCGGAGAAACGGCTGTGGAAAAAATCCAAAAAAGATGGTAAGGGCGGCCGTGACCGACAGGGGAACAACCATAAACAGGGGCGCCTCCCGCAGGTGCCGGTCTTCAGACTTCTGTTTGAAGAAAAAGGCCCGGTAGATGATCGGCAGAAAATATCCCGCGTTGAGCAGGGAACTGGTCAGGATAATCACCAGGAGCAGCAGGGAATGGTCATCGAGGGCACCGAGACCGAGAAACCACTTGGAGATAAAGCCAGCGGTTCCGGGAACACCGATCATGGAAAAGGCGCCGATGGCAAAGGCGGTCATGGTGATCGGCATGGAACGGGCAATTCCGTCCAGCTGGGAGATATATTTTTTCCCGGTGGCGACAAAAATTGCGCCTGCGCAGTAGAACAGGGTAATCTTGGAAAAGGCGTGGTTGGCGATATGGATGGCGCCACCGGTCATGGAGTTGACCGATACCAGGGCAAAACCAAGGGTAATATAGGCAAGCTGTGAGACCGTGGAATAGGCAAGCCGAGCCTTGAGATTATCATGGGTCAGGGCGATCATCGAGGCGATGAGAATGGTGGCGGAAAAGAAATAGGCCGAGGGCATCACCAGTCCAAGCCGCTGCATCAGCTCCGGTCCGTAGACGCTGTAGATAACCCTGGCAACGCAGAAAACACCGACCTTGACAACGGCAACCGCATGGAGCAGGGCCGAAACCGGGGTCGGCGCCACCATGGCCGAGGGCAGCCAGGAGTGCAGCGGGATAACACCGGATTTGGCAATGCCGGCCACAAAGAGGACAAAAAGAACGATCAACAGGGTCGGATCCGCATCCGCCGGCAGGATCCCGTGGGGACCAAAGTCGAGATTTCCTGAAATCACATAGGTAATCACTACCGCTGACAGGAAAAAGAGCTTACCGGTTCCCATCAGGTAGACCAGGTATTTATTTGCGCCCCATTTGGCCTCTCCGTCCTCGTGATGCATGACCAGGGGATAGGTGAAGATGGAAACCAGTTCATAGAACAGGTACATGGTGAACAGGGACCCGGACATGGCCACACCAAGCGCCCCGGACAGGGTCAGGGCAAAACAGGTGTAGTACCTGGTCTGGGCATGCTCCTTCAGGCCACGCATGTAGCCGATGGAATAAAACGAGGTCAGAATCCAGAGAAATGAGGAAATCAGGGCAAAGACCATGGAAAAACCGTCAACCCTGAAGACAAGTGAACATCCCGGCAGAACCTCGACGATATGACAGCGGATAACCTGGCCGTGCAATATCGGCGGCACCATGGCAAGGACCATGAGAAACTTGGCCACTCCGGTGACCACGGACACGGTTTCCCTGCGGTTCGGGTTATCACGAAAGAGCATGATCAAACCGGCGCCAACAAGGGACACGGTCACAATCAAAACGGGTAATATGGAAAATGTTGTCTGTTCCACCATTTGATCCAAATAAAAATTAATAATAGAAAATCAATATCTATCCTGTGGCACAAGGCGGTGTATCACAGGATGCAACCATTCACCCCTTGAGCTTGCTCAATTCATCAACCCCGATGGTCTGATAG
>JALVAI010000016.1 GCA_027011235.1 Desulfobulbaceae bacterium | reverse complement strand
TATCTCCTTGAAGACAATCTACTCCCTGGGCCTCAAGCTCAGGATACCGTGAGCGGCCGATGACCGTGACCCGGTCACCGGCCGCCAGCAGCCGGCGGACAATCGCCGAACCGATAAAACCGCCGCCACCGGTGACCACAACCCTTTTCATGGATCCTCCACGCGCATGCTATCTTCACAATCCATCTTCACAGCCCTTGCCACTGAGCCGTTTTTCAGCCCACAGGACAAGTTTTTCCCTGAATATTTTGGCATTATGACGAATATCCACCGGAAAGCCGGGATGGACAAAAAAGGTGGAAATTCTTTTGGTCAACGGGTGTTGTCCGGCAAGTCTTTTCAACTCCGTCAACAGCTTCTCTTCCCCGACACCCTTTTTTTTCTCCACCAGGATAACCGGAACCTGCCTGCCTGATCTGCCGGTTCCTACCAGGGCCGACCTGAGTACATGGGGATGGGTATTGAAAATCCCTTCGCAACAGATCGAATACATGGGCCCGTCTGCGGTGTGAACGACATGGGCCTTGCGGCCGCAAAACCAGAGACGACCCAGGTCGTCATAGTACCCCATGTCTCCCATCCGGTGCCGGAACGAATCACCATCGGGTATCTTGGCCATCTCGGTTTCAGCCGAATTATGATCATAGGCCCGGGTTACCACAGCTCCCTTGACCACGATCTCGCCGATCTCGCCGCAATCCAGTTTTTGCACCTGTTGCCAGTCACCAATAGGCCCTGCAACCGGTCGGATAATCCTGACCGTAATACCCGGCAGGGGCCGGCCCACGCATACCCCTTTACCTTTACCGGTCAACGGCCAGCAATCCCGCAAGATCTCGCGCCCCTCTATTGAGGTTATGGGCAGGCTTTCGGTTGCCCCGTAGGGGGTATGGATCTCACCATCAGGTGGAATAATTTTCGCAACCCGCTCCACCAGTTCTCCGGAGACCGGGGCCCCGGCCATCAATATTTTCTTTACCGGCAGGCTGATATCCTTATCCAGGCAGTAACGACTGACCACATTCCAGATCGCGGGACTGCCAAATGAATAGGTTACGCTTTCATCAAGAAGAGTACGGATAAATTTTTTCGGATCGACCCGGGCCGGCCGACTCGGGTCCATGTCAGGAATAACAGCGCGGGCACCAAGCGCAGTGGAAAAAAGGGCAAACAACGGAAAGGCCGGTTGGTCCACTTCTCCGGGACCAATGCCGTAATAGTCCTGAATTAAACGCAGCTGGGCATGGAAGATGCCGTGGGTGTACTGGACGCCCTTGGGCGGTCCGGTGGAACCGGTGGTGAAAATAATGGCGGCCAACTCATCGGTTGCTGCCACAAATTCCCGGTTGTCCGGCGCAGGTTTCAGGGCTGTCAGAGATTTACCCAATATGCCCAAACCAGGGCCAACACAAATCCGCTTGCGCACGGAGGCAAAGGGCCCTGGAAACAGACGGCTGAACAGCACGGCCCTGGGAATACCAATAAGGATATCCGGTCTGACCGACTTGATACAGCGCAAAAGATTCCGGTACCCCATGCCGGGATCAATGAGAATGACCACGGCCCCGATGGAAAAGAGGGCAAAGGTAAGGCTGATAAACTCCATGGAAGGCCGGACCATCAGCATAACCCGGTCTCCGGGCCTGATACCGCCGCCGCCGCGCAAACGGGCGGCAAAGTCCCGGCGAGACCTGTCCAGATCGACAAAGGTGAGACGCTGATAACGCCCGCGAATTTTGTGAACAAGGGCTGTTTCCCTACCCATGTCGGCGGCGACCCTCTGCAGAACGGCGGCTATATTCCTATTATCCATGGCAGGTTTCCACAAAAGGCGCTACTTGTTTCAAGGTTTCGGGCAACACATCCTCAAGCACATAATGCCCTGCCTGTTCAAAATAGTAGCCCTCCGCTCCGGGAAAACGACGGCGCCACTCCTCATAAAAGGGACGATTAAAGCAAAAATCCCGCCCGCCCCAGATAATCAGCATGGGCTTTTTCCGCAGGCCACCAAGAGATGCGGCAACTGCCTGCAGAGTTTCCCAGGAAGGATGGCGCTGGTGCATGGGGATATCGCGGATAAACCGATAGATGGCCACCCGGTTACGCCAACTGTCATAGGGGGCGAGAAATCCTTCCTTTACCCTGGGGTCCATGCGCTTTTCGACAGCCATGAAGGTGGCGGCCCGGGCAAACCCGTTCAGGCCGCGCACCAGCAGGGGACCGATAAGGGGCTGGCGGCAGACATTTATCCGCAAAGGGATGTGGGGGGAGGGAAAGGCAGCACTGTTAAGGACCACCAGGCCGGCAATTCGGTCCGGATGCATACCGGCCCATCCCATGCCAATGGCCCCGCCCCAGTCATGGACAACGAGTACGCAACTCTCTATCTGCAGATGATCCAGGAGCAGGCCGAGGTTTTCAATATGCCTTTCCAATCGATAGGGATAGGGCTCCGGCTTGTCGGACAGACCGCAACCCATGTGATCCGGGGCAATGACCCGATAGTTACTTTTAAGCCCGGTGATCAGGTTCCGGTACAGGTAGGACCAGGAAGGATTGCCGTGCACCATGACCACTGCCGGGCCGCTGCCCTCATCCACATAGGACAGGGCATGGGTGCCGATGGAAAACCGTTGCACCGCAAACGGATACTGGTAAAGTTCCGCCATCACCATTCTATTCCGAGCATCAGGGAATTTATCCCCGAACCGATCCCGAGAATCGCGGCCCGGTTCCCTGGCAATAGCCGCCCCTTGGCAAGGCCCATGGCCATGGTTATGGGAGCGGAGACCGACCCGACATTGCCGAGCAGCGGCAGGGTCTCAAAATTTTTATCCTCGTCCAGCTGCAGCCGTTCAAATAACAACCGGGCATGGGCCCGACCCACCTGGTGGCAGAAAAAACAATCTATGGAACCGCCATTCCACCCGAGTTCATGACCAAAATCCTGCCAGCAGCGGTGGGCTGTCTCGATACCCTTTTCAAGCAGTAATTCCGAATCGGTGGACATCAGGGTGCCCTGTTCCGCATTCTGGCCGCCCTGGCAGAGATCATTATGATCGGTATGGGCCCGGCAACTGCCGCCAACAAGCCTATGACCGGAATCGGAAATCCGGCTGTCACTCAGCACCAGGGCCACGGCTCCGGAGCCAATGGTCAGGGAGGCAAAGAGCGGTTTCACCGTTTTTCTGGTCAATGTCGAATCGGCAAGCAGATGGTTGATGGTTGATTCCAGCAGGTCCTCGGCGGTCTCGGCGGCCACAACCAGCCCGCTTTTCACCTGCCCGAGTTCGATCATGTTTGCCAGGGTAATCATGCCGTTGAGAAAACCAAGACAGGCATTGGAGATATCAAAAATCTGGCAGCTTTCGGGCAGGCCCAGACCGCGATGGACAAAAGCGGCGGTTGCCGGTTCCATCATGTCCCGACTGACCGACGTAAACAGCAGGCAACCGATGTCAGCAACCGGGATACCAGAGCGCCCAAGGGCTTTTTTCCCTGCCTGGACAGCGCCTTCACTGGGCCGGGTGGTGGGATGCCACAACCGGCGGCACTTGATTCCGGTCATCATTTCCAACCGGCCCGTGGGGAGTTTCAGCCTCTCATACAGGGGGGCGAGCCGCTCTTCAAGGGCGGCCGAGGTCAACTCGACCGGCGGCAGCTCATAGCCGAAGCCGTGCAGACAAACATGGGAGTATCGCATAAAAACAGGGTGGCCTGTGATCCGATAAATATTGTTAAAAACAGGCCTGTGGACGTTTTAATCTCATGCCTGTTGATTTCATGGTTTGATGTACTTTATTCCCCTGGTGACAGGTGAAACCTGTCGGCCCAGGAAATGAGCAGGGCAGCCAGAGCGAGATCATCGAGAACCCCGATGACCGGTACCCATTCGGGGATCAAATCATAGGGAGAGAGGATATACAAAAGGCCGCAGCCAAGGATCAGCTTCACATAAAGAGGTGTTTCCCGGGCCATGAGAAGCGCCACCGCGTGCCTTGCCATCTGCATAATTCTTGAAAACGGGTTGTCCACTTCCCTACCCCACAACTCCGGCAACAATTTCCCGGTCAAAGTAGTTCATCCCCATGCCGGCATCCACCACTATGCATTGGCCGGTGATACCGGAAGAACGGGTGGACAGAAGAAAGGCCGCCACATTGGCGACCTCATTGGTCTTCAGGGCCTTTTTCCGTAAAATAGCCTTTTCCGCATAGAGATACGAGTCCACATAACCGGGAATACCTGCCGAGGCCGAGGTCTTGAGCAGACTGGGACAAACAGCGTTAAAACGCACCTCGGAAAAGGCAGAAAAACTCTTGGCCAGAAAACAGAGCGAAGATTCAAGCGCTGCCTTGATCGGCGCCATGTAACCGTAATTTTCCGCCGCCATTCTGGTCGTGGAGATGGAGATGGTGACCACGGA
>JALVAI010000015.1 GCA_027011235.1 Desulfobulbaceae bacterium | reverse complement strand
CGCCGCGGTCAACGTGGTTTTCCCATGATCGATGTGGCCGATTGTCCCAACATTGACATGCGGCTTTGTTCGCTCAAATTTCTCCTTTGCCATAACCGTGTCTCCTCAGACAAGAATTCAACATGCCGACCAACCATCAACGGATAGCCGGTAGTGGAGCCCACGACCGGACTTGAACCGGTGACTTCCTCCTTACCAAGGAGGTACTCTACCACTGAGTTACGTGGGCTGATAAGCCTTATATCATCGACAAATACGAACTTTAACTGTCAGTGTTTTCCTGGAGCGGGAAACGAGACTCGAACTCGCAACCCTCAGCTTGGAAGGCTGATGCTCTACCAATTGAGCTATTCCCGCCTGGTCATTTACCTGCATAGCAGGACAACGCCAAACCATGAAAAGCAGCAGTTAAATTACAAAGACAGCCATCCGGCAACCGTGCCGCCATAAGCAGATGTTTATTGCCAATGTGGTGGAGGGGGGAGGATTCGAACCTCCGAAGGCATCGCCGACAGATTTACAGTCTGTTCCCTTTGGCCGCTCGGGAACCCCTCCACACTAAAAGTAAAAATCAGAAATCGGATACTGGCATCTGGCCAAACATAATCCCAGTCGACAGGTTTCTCCTATCTGCTTCCGACTGTTGTCTTGGAGCTGGCGATGGGACTTGAACCCGCAACCTGCTGATTACAAATCAGCTGCTCTGCCAGTTGAGCTACGCCAGCATGAACCTTGTCAATATATCCCTGGACGGAAAAAAATCAAGAAGTTTTTAATAAAAAAGCAAAATAAAAAAGGCCGGGACCTGACGGCCCCGGCCTTTTTCTTCGCTTAAAGAAAAATTATTCTGAAACAGGATTCTTCACATAGGCGCTGTCTCGGTACCGTTCAAAGGCCATGGCAAATGTACGGTACACAAGATGAGCAAACTTGGTGTACGGCATATAGAGAAAGAGCATCATGACCGAGACCAGATGCAGGTAATAGACAACATAGCCAATGGAAGCGACACCGATCAGCCGTAGAAGTTCGGCGCCGATACCGGTTACTCCAACAGCCATGATCATCCAGATCAGAAACCAGTCGTAGAAGGTGCGGGAAGACTGACCTTCGGCCTCCATCTTGGTCCTGTTTCCCCACAGGATGCCAGTACCGACGACCAAGGCTATGGCTGCCACATTGGCAAGGATTTTTACCGGGTTCCACAACGACATGGGACCATGCAGCGAGGGGATGAAAATCCCGAGAAAATCCTGTGCAAATGCCGAATAGGCAGTTACAAAGAGTAGAGCAATAAATGCCCACATCAAAGGCAGATGACCGCGGATGCGATCGGCATTGGCTTTGCATTTTTTAAATCGTTCATGCTGAACGATCTCAACGACCGCCGGCCAGAAAAATTCTTTCACAAACTGGGGCACAGATGGACGATACAGGGCATCACCCACCCCGGCATTTTCTGCCATTGCCTTCCACATGGCGGTAACGCCTTTATAGGAGCCATAAACAGCAATACCTGCGGCGGAAAGCATCAACAGATCTATGAAGAACACATTCTTGGCCAGTAGATGAAAATTCCAGTGCCCGAAAAAGTTTCCATACCCATGGTGGACAAATTCCTCGGTGGACGGGATATGCATTCCACCGGAGATCAACCAGAAAACAAGAATAATGACCGCCGGAATACCAATCAGCATCGGCATATTCTTGCCGGAGCTGGCAAGTTTTGCCAACCCTTTGGGCCAACCGTAATACTTATAGGCATAGGCGCGGATGGCACCGAGAACATCACCAGGTTTTGCGCCACGGGGACAGTAGGCGGTACAATCGCCACACTGATGGCAGAGCAGAACATTGGCATCACCAATGAGCTTGTCTTTCAACCCCCATTGGGCAAAAATCATTTCCCGACGTGGAAAAGGATTGTCATCGGATGATAAGGGACAGACAACTGAACAGGTGGCGCACTGAAAACATTTTTTCAGGGTATCGCCGCCTGCAGCCTTCATGTCCTTGATAAAATCAAGATCGGGTTGCACGTTCATAGACATTTTTTCCTCCTGTCCTGAGAGTAATTCAATATGTCGAAATATGGATAACTGACTCTATGGGGCTCAAACATTGCCGTCCGGGAAAATCCCGGACGGCAACAGTATCGACAAAACAGAGAGGTTAGAAGCCCTTGAACGGGTTCGGACCCAACTCAATAATTTCCTCGACAAATTCCTCGATGATGGAGGGAATCTTATCGTAATCGGAAATTGCTATCTGCCGGACGGAACAACGTTCTGGTTCCAGTCCAAGGGTTCCAAGAGTCTCACCAATATTTTCCATACGCTTATTGGCGATTTCAGAGCCTTTGACAAAGTGACACTGGTAATCATCACCATATTTACAGCCCATCAGAAGCGCACCGTCCATGCCCGACGACATGGCGTCCTTGATCCAGACCATATTGACGGAACCAAGACAACGAACCGGAATAAAACGTACCAGTTTATTGAGCTTGTTGCGATGCATTCCGGACATATCGATGGCGGGATAGGCGTCATTTTCACAGGCAAAGACAATGATGCGAAGTTTGTCTTCATCATCATCAGGAACTTCAACTGCCTTGACCATGGAGCCGATCATGTCAACATTGTAATCGGAGAAACCGATGATTCGCTCGGGACATGCACCCATACAGGTACCACACCGACGACAACGGGTCGGATTTGGCAGCGGTGTGCCCTTTTCATCATCATCCAGGGCGCCGAACGGACATTCCTCTGTACACCGTTTACATTGGGTACAACGTTGGAAAAAGAAATCCGGATAGGTTTTGTCTCCGGAACGGGGATGAACGGCAACGCCGCGATCAGCGGACTCAATACACTGTATCGCCTTTAATGCGGCACCGGTGGCATCGTCAATGGTTTCTTCCATTGTTTCCGCCTTGCGAACTCCGCCGCAGGTATAAATGCCGGTTCTTCTGGTTTCGTAGGGAAAACAGATAAAATGGGAGTCGGCATAGCCGTCAAACAGATCCAGATCAAGGAAGGCTGGTCCCTGCCTGTAGGCAAGATTGATGGTTGGTTCGTCAACCGTTGTCGGCACCATTCCGGCGGCCAGAACAACCATATCGACATTAAGATCAAGATCTTCACCAAGAAGAGTATCTGCTGCATGGACTACAAGTCCGTCACCGCTCTCCTCAACACCGGTTACAGCGGCCTTGGTCAGGAACACGCCATCTTCCTGCTGCATTCCCTTGTAAAACAGCTCCGCATTTCCTGGTGTGCGCATATGCTGATAGAGGATATATGCCTGGCCATCAGGATTATCCTCCCGTACATAACGGGCCTGTTTCAGGGCAACCATGGAGGTGACCGAGTTACAGTACGGAAAATCCTTGTCATCATCCTTACCGCCTGGACTCTGGACAAAAGCAACCCTTGCCGGCACCTTGCCATCCTTGGCCAGTTTTTCAAACTCGACATTGGTGACAACGTTTTTCAACTTGCCATAGCCCAGATGCTCATATTCGGAGACATCGGCCGGACGCCAGCCGGTGGCCAGGACAACTGCCCCGAACATCTCCCCATCGGGATTGATTTCGGTATAGGGTTTCAGTCCGGCATTGGGATCTTCCATCTCACCCTTGTCGATCAGGTCCTGTTCATCAACACCAACCTTGGCAGGAGCGTCCCATTCACTTTTGGTACCTGCAGCTTTCAGGGTAACATTAAAGGTACCAGGAGCGCCGGCGATACGAGCGACTTCACTGGAAGTCTTGACCGTAATATTGGCATCCGCCTCAACATCGGCAATCATCTGGGAGATATTTGGTTCTTCCAGTTCTGCATAAGGGTACTTGGTCGGAAACATTTTCCGCCAGCCAAGTGCCTTGCCACCAATGGCATCGCTTTTCTCGACAATAGTCGCCTTGTAACCGGCTTTGCTCGCCTCAAGGGCAGCGGTCAGTCCGGCGATACCACCACCCATAACCAGGATGTTTTTGTTGATGGTCTCCAGTTGGTAGGGTTCGGGCAGTTCACTCTTCTGGGCCCTGGTCACGGCCATACGGACATAGTCCTCGCCCAGTTCCTGCAGGAACTCATCAACACCCTCTTCTTCCCTTTCCGTGTCCGCGGTCCAAGCCACCTGCTCACGCAGATTGCCGCGAATGGTCATTATGCCGTCACCAAAGCTGAATTCCTTCTGCATGACCCTGGGGGAACAGGCGCAGATAATGACGGAATTTACTCCATTGTCAGCTATATCCTTTTTAATAAGGGCACGCCCTTCAGCGCCGCAAAGACAGGGATGATCCTGCATTTCGACACCGGTTTCAGAGGCTGCTGATTTTAATCCATCAACATCCAGGACGTCGCCAATGCCACAACCAGTACAGAGATATGCACCATATACTTTATCCATTGACTCTCCTCCTACCGTCCGATCTGAATTGCTTTAA
>JALVAI010000014.1 GCA_027011235.1 Desulfobulbaceae bacterium | reverse complement strand
CTTTCCAGTTTATTGGCCAGTTGAATGTACTGATACTGTCGTCCCATGCGCTGTCTGTCTCCCGCTAACTGTTATGGAATTTTTTCACGCTACCTGCATCTGTTGCATTGTTACCAGCTTTGGTAGCCTGGGGCAAAGGAAAAAAGATCATCACGGGAGGGGACCTGTGAAGGAGAGAAAATCAGGTATCGCATTAAGGGACCGCTTGCGGATGCTGCTGCAGCCGGTCGACAGCAGTGGCGACGACAGTCATAATGACAAGGGGGCCAACGCATCATCATACCGCAATCCGCGTCTGTCGTCCATCGGTCCAGGACTGTTCTGGTGGCTGATGTCAGTGCTTCTGGCGTTACTTATCAGCAAACTGCATTGAACTGTTATGGTCATACAAACAGGTACAGATGCATCATGGGAGGGAAAGATGAAACCGGATACCATAAAAAATGTTGGAGCCCTGACCGGCGGTTCGACCATGGCTGTGCGGAGACGACAGAGGAATCAACGTCTTTTTACCTCTGTTGACAAAAGCATGAAAGTGACGGAAAGGTTGCAGGTACTCTGTCCGGGCACCGACCCTCTTGATGCGGAAATCAAAATCGTGCCTTTACAAGAGCTTGCCAGCTTTAGAGAACAGCCCAGGTATGAGATAATTTATTTCACCTTTGCCGAGGATGCACGGTTGGCCAGAACCCTGATACCCCATTTTCAATACTGCCGCCTGCTGTTGCGTCCCGGTGGCTGGTTGACGCTTTTGTTGCCGGGAGAAGGCCCTGAAGGCCTACGGGCTGTAATCTCCACCTTCCTTCCCATGAGCAGGCATGTTGCCAGGAAAAATTATCCCGCTGATCTGCTCAGGGCCGCAGGTTTTACCGATGTCAGGGTATTGGCGCGCCCGGGACAAGGAAAAATAGTTTTGGGACGTCGGCCATCCCTTTTCTGGCGTCGTGGTCGCTGATATGACAGGCGCTTGCAGGCAATGAATACAGCAGCCATGCCCATACCATCGTGAGACCGGATTCGTTATCGAAAATTGCTGGATTTGATACCATACCGGCGCATCAGACGTTGCAGGGCCTGACGCTCCATGCCACAGCTTCTTGCAGCGGCGGAAACATTGCCCTTTGAGTCAGTCAAGACATGGGACAGGTAGGAACGGGTGAAGTTTTCAACCACCTCCTGCTTGGCCTCCTTATAGGTCATGGTCAACAAACAGGACGAATTGTTGATCCCCTCAAAGGGGGCAAGGCTTTCTCCTGCCTCGGGATCAATCAGATCGGCCGGGGTGATATAATTATCACGGCAGAGCAACACTGCCCGGTTGATGGTATTCTGCAGTTCCCGGATATTACCCTTCCACGGCCTCCTGAGCAGGCATTGCAGGGCCTCGGGTTGAAACTCCACATCCGGACGATCATACTCCCTGGCATACAGTTCCAGAAAATGCTGGGCCAACAGGGGGATATCGCTTGATATGGCGGCAAGAGATGGCATGGTAACCGTCATAACGTTCAGCCGGTAAAAGAGATCTTCCCTGAACTCACCCCGTTCAATCTTATCCTCAAGATTTTGATTGGTAGAGGCCAGTACCCGAACATCAACCTTGATGGTGGCAGTCTGACCAAGGGGCTGGATCTCTTTTTCCTGCAAGACCCTCAGCAATTTGGTCTGGACGGAAACCGGGATATCGGCAATTTCATCAAGAAGAATCGTTGAGCCGTTGGCCTCGAGAAACAGACCATCCTTGTCCTGGTCCGCACCGGTAAAGGCGCCTTTTTTATAGCCGAACAATTCACTTTCCAGGATATGTTCAGGCAGGGCCGGACAGTTGACGATCACCATTTTTCGATCTGCCCGGTCACTCATGGCGTGCAATGCCCTTGCTGCCAGTTCCTTGCCTGTGCCCGATTCACCCCGGATAAGCACGGTTGCCGGGCTCCTTGCAATCCGGGACAACAATTCAATTGTTGCCGTCAGCTTTTTGGAACGGCCGACAAATTCCATTCCCGGCTGACGACTGGTAAGTTTCTGCTGTAATTGCCTGTTTTCACGCAACAGACGGGTCCGTTCAATGGCCCGTTCCACGGCATGGACGATACGGTCATTGTCAAAGGGCTTTTCAAAAAAATCATACGCCCCTTCCTTGAGGGCACGCACTGCCATTTCAATGGTTCCGTACCCGGTCATAATAAGCGTGGTAATGGTTGGATCAAGGGTCTTTAAGCGGCGTAAAAATTCCAGCCCATCCATGGCCGGCATCTTGATATCGGTGAGCACCACATCGGGCATTCGGTTTGCTGCCAGTTCAAGACCGCTGGCGCCTGAATCGGCAATATCTACCTCGCACCCACATTTTTTTGAAATAACCTTTCGTAACAGTTGCAGCAGGTCCCGTTCGTCATCAACAATCAGCACCCGCTCCAACCGATTTCCGTGAATATCTTTTGCGTCAGTATCTTTTACGTTATTCATCATCGACAAACCGGCATGGCCGCAATTCGTTTCAGGATACGGCCCCAAGCGCCGACCAAAACCTTATACTGTGAAAACATTAAAAGCAGTCAGAAATCATGGATATTCTCAGAGCGGCAGCATCAGGACATCCGGGAGATTATTGTATAACTCATCAGTGGTTCTATACGTCTGCAGGGCCTGCACAATAACCGGCAGCGGTTCACTCCAAATCTCTGGCAGATCTCTTTCCTCAGGTTCATTAACAGGAAACGCCAACTGCTCAACCGGCGGGGTAAAGCGGGCATTGACCCCTTCTTTATTACCGCGGGCATCCACCCTGTACCAGTTGTATTTTTCAATAAATACAGCATTCAAACCATGCAGGCAATAGGGAGGTCCATTGTCATCCAGGCTGAGACGCTGATAGCAAAAACCCACCGGTATGTTTTGCGCCCGGAGCAAAGCCGCCAGGAGATGACTTTTTGCATAACAGGAACCCGACCCATGTTCAAGTACCTCTGATGCGGAGCAGGTGACGACCTGGATTTGAAAATCGCGGCTGTGCCGAATCTCGTCCCGCACATATGCAAAAACATTTTTCATATACTCATGGGTGCCATTGCTCCTGGCAAGGATTCTTTGCGAGCACTCCCTTATGGATGGATGGCGCCAGTCTATCAGAGAGGAATTTTCCGTATATTTTTTTTGTTCAACCTCCGAAAGCCGGGTACAGGAGACCTGTCGCGAACTTTTATTTTTTCTTGTCCACAGAGGAAAAAATGCAATTGTTCCATCATCAATATCATCAAGGACAGCGCCAAACTCCTCTTTCACCTGTTTGATACCCCAAACAACCTCTGCCGGTGCCTTTGACCGGACGGCAATATTGTGAATCAGAACTATGACGTCTCCCATGTGCTTAAGATTATTCACCGATTCCCAGCTCATGGCCTCATCTATGTGGAATAGCAGTCGACCGGAGTTTTCAAAGGGATGATTATTGACAACTTCTTCCCTGAGATTTAACCAGGCGCCCTGCAGGTCTGATAATGCGGTTTTGCTGTAACTATGTTCTTCCTGGTAAAATGTCATTGCTCCGTCCTGTTTTGGCTTTTTTTACACCATGATACAAAACAGTTGCCAAGAGTCAGCCATAAAGAGATCCGATTATTTGCTGTTCTCTGCCTGCCGGTGCGCCGACAACATGGTGGTAAAACATTCCTGAACAAAACGGCCGGAAACCGTCTCGGCCATGGAAAAATTCAGACCCTTATCCGGGGGAAATGCGCCAGTCAGGGCAAGGAACACGTCTCGGGATAGATTTTCCAGCATTGCCGAAAAGTTGTCCCGCAGCTCGACAGACAGTTCTGTCCCCTGCCAGCGGCATCGAAACGGCCTGTAGCCGGGCGCCATACATCGACCACCTTCCAGTAACGGACAGGGAGATTTGGCCGCATCATAGATTTCGCTAAACTCCTTGTCCGCAAGAGGAGGATAATTGCTATGAAGTGTGCGAATTGTTCGAATGACCGAAGCACATTCCAGGGCATGCTCAAGCACATGTTCACGATCGTCATGGCTGAAGGTACGATTTATATACTGGTGAATGCGAATACTTTCGGCAAGCCCAAGTTCAAAATAGTGATAGCAGCAGCGGTCATCTTCAATACCGCAGGTGGAGGCGCCATGGAGCGTGGCAAGCTCCCGTTCGAGTTCAGAGGCAATGGCATCATACTCATCGATAAATGAAGAGAGATCAACACAACTCTTTTTATTTTCAATCCTTGGATCAACGGCACACAGCACCCCCTGCTGCTTATGGTACTTACGCAGCAATCGCCACTGACTGAAATTGGTCGGGTTGGCGCGGGTATTTTTCAGTAGTTTTTCCGCCTTTTTCAGGCTCAATCCCCGTCGCAGCAAATAGGCGGAAATAAAGGTGCCGGTCCTGCCATGGCCATGCCGGCAATGCACCAGGACTTTTTTGCCGAGATAAATAGCCTCGTCAAGCCATTCCAGCGCCTTTTCCATATCCTGCAGGGCAGGGACCTGTT
>JALVAI010000013.1 GCA_027011235.1 Desulfobulbaceae bacterium | reverse complement strand
TCCCGGAGGATGGAGACCAAAATATCCCGCCACGCAGATAGCGCCGGTCATGGCGATACGACTGGCCAGCAGCTCTCCCTTGTCCGTCATGTTCGGGGCAATGATACCCTTGAGGAGGTCATGGGATATGGATGAGGCAATGGCAAGCAGCAGGCCAGCAGCCGTGGACAGGGCAGCGGCAATACCACCAGCGGCAACAAGGGCGATAACCCAGTTGGGCAGGTTGGCAATTTCAGGGTTGGCCAGAACCATGATATCACGGTCAACCTTGACCATCTCGTTTTTGAATTCCTTATTGGCCTTGCCCACATACTGAATCCGGCCGTCACCGTTTTTGTCCTCAAATTTCAGCAGACCGGTCTTTTCCCAGTTCTTGAACCAGGAAGGCCGTTTGTCATATTCAAGCCACTGGCCGGCATTGGGACCGGTGGTGGGATGAATGGTCTCCATCAGGTTCAACCGGGCCATGGCGCCGACCGCAGGAGCAGTCGTATACAGAATGGCGATAAAGACCAGGGACCAACCAACGGAAGAGCGGGCGTCCTTGACCTTGGGCACAGTGAAGAACCTGGTGATAACATGGGGCAGACCAGCGGTCCCGATCATCAGGGAAAGGGTGTACAGAAAGATATTGAGCGTACTCCCCTTCTGGATGGTATAGGCGCCAAAACCAAGATCAACCAGGGTCTTGTCCAGCTTGTCGAGCAGGAACATATCACTGCCCACCATATGGGCGCCAAGACCAAGCTGGGGCAGAACGGTACCGGTCAGATGCAGGGAAATAAAAATGGCCGGAACCGTATAGGCAAAGATAAGAACGCAGTACTGGGCGATCTGGGTATAGGTGACACCCTTCATGCCGCCCAAAACCGCATAGATAAAGACGATGATCATACCGACCAGCAGGCCCATCTCAAAGGGCAGCTCCAGAAAACGGGAAAAGGCAACGCCAATACCCTTCATCTGGCCGATAACATAGGTCAGGGACGCGGTGATCAGGCAGATAACCGCCACCACCCGGGCGATATTGGAGTAATAGCGGTCACCGATAAATTCCGGTACGGTAAATTTACCATATTTCCGCAAGTACGGCGCCAGCAGCATGGCCAGCAAACAGTAGCCGCCGGTCCAGCCCATGAGAAAAACCGAGGCGTCATAGCCCTTGAAGGCTATCAGACCGGCCATGGAAATAAACGATGCCGCGCTCATCCAGTCGGCGCCGGTGGCCATACCGTTCAACACCGGATGAACACCCTTGCCGGCGACATAAAACTCACCGGTTGTGGCGGCCCGTGATTTGATGGCGATAAAAATATACAGGGCAAAAGTCGCCCCGACAACAAGATAGGTCATTAACTGTAAACTCATCGTTTCCTCCCTTTAGTCTTCCTGGACGCCAAATTTACGGTCAAGCTGATTCATACGCCAGGCGTAGAAAAAGATGAGCACGACAAAGGCATAAATCGATCCCTGTTGCGCAAACCAGAACCCAAGCGGATAGCCGCCCAGGATACGGATGCTGTTCAATGCCGGGGCAAGAAAAATGCCGCAAACGTAAGAGACGATAAACCAAACGACCAGGCAACCAATAACCAGTCGAATATTTGCCCTCCAATACTCTGTTTTTTCACTCATACAATCCTCCTCTTTCTTGGTACGACGAAACATACCTGCTTCGTCCCATAATCTTGCAATGTATCAAAACCACAAAAACCATTCATAAAGCGGACAGACAACAGGAACCGTTTCGAGCTCTCCGGGGGCATGCGCTCACAGTCACAGGCCCCGCACATGGCCGGACCCGAGGTCGCCTGTCGTTATGGCGCATGCATGAAGGTTCATTCAGTTTGAACTGTGTGTATAACTGTTCACCCTGCCGCTGTCAAGGAATTAGCCATTTGAAAAACAGGCAAAAACCCGCCATATAGAGCATTTTTTATCCATTACCCCTGCATAAATAATCGGAATAACGAACATCCGCCGCAGCACCTGTCGCTGTTTTCACCCCCTGCCCATCAGACTGAGAATCCTCCCTGCAAGATAGAGTTCCTTGAGGGTCCTGATACCGCCATGTTTGAATTTTTTGATCAGGAAAAGAAAGAGATATGCCGTCTGCAGCGCATCTTCCAGCGCGTCATGGGGTTTGAACCTGGGCAGGTTGAATTCATCACTCAGCAGGTCGAGGTTATAGGATTCGGATTGATCACAGCCCCCGAAATGGTCACGACAGCGGGCCTCCTTGTAGCCCCTGGCAAGACGCATGGTGTCCACACTGGGATTGGAAATCATGCCGCCAAGATGCTTTCTGGCCGCCTTGCCCAGAAAATGCATGTCAATACCGACAAAATGGCCGACAAGAAGAGCATCTCCGCAAAACTCGAGAAAATCGGGCAGCACCTCTTCCATGGGCGGTGCCGCCCGCAACTGTTCCGGGGTTATCCGGTGGACCAGGGTGGCGGCATTGGGATTGATGTCCCGGGGGCGGACATAACAGTGAAAGGTCTGACTCAACTCTATCTGCAGGTTGACCATTCGGACGGCGCCAATGGAAATAATCTCGTCCTTTCTCCTGTTTAGGCCGGTGAGCTCGGTATCAAAGACAACAAATTGATACTCGGTCAGCAACCGGCCCTGGTTGAAATCCTTGAAGAGTTCCCTGTTTTTGGCCAGGGCGGGATGAACCTTTCGAAATCCCGGCAGAAGATCACGCAGCGACACCATCTTACCCCACCGGAAAAAGAGAGCGCAGGACAGCATGCAGCCGTTCGACGACCTCAAAGGATTCTTTGAGCATTTTCTTTTCCAGATCGGACAACTGGGCAGGATCTATATAGTTATCCGGAAGGATGCCCTCTTCAATCTGGCTCAGCTGATGGATGAGACGCAGCTGCATCTGCAGTTCATAGGCATCATGGGCAGTTGCCCACAGCTCCTCGGAAATATGTCCCTCTTCCGCCAGCACATGCAGCCGGGCCAGGGTGTTGGTCTCTTTTATGCCGTATTTCAGGGCCAGCACCCGGGCAAAGTTGACAAAAGGGGTCAGCCCCCTGGTCTTGAGATCAAGCTTGTTTCGATGTTCACCGTCCTTATTGACGATAAAGCTCTTGAAAAAGGAAAGCGGCGCCTTGACGGCCATGCATTCCCGGGCAAGATGGAGCAAGTAGATCTCCTGGCGCTTTGTCTGTTCCCTGAGATGTTTACGCAGCTCCTCTGCCAGGGCAGTCTTTCCGAAACCGGGTCGGAAATCAAAGAAAATGGTTACATTCAGCAGTTCTTCCGGGTCCGGCGTACCGATCCACCGGGAAAAATAATCCTTCCACACGGAAACGGGCTGGCACCATCTGGGATTTCTCGCCATGATTTCCCCGGGACAAAGCGGATAGCCGCAGTTGACCAGGTGATCTATGGCCTTGTCGGCAAAGGTCGAAAAATAGTCACTGGCGGCCTGGGCCTCCTGCTCGTCTTTGGGGTCGGCATAGATGATCGCGTTATCCTGGTCGGTCTTGAACGTCTGCTCCCGCCGCCCTTCACTGCCCATCAGCAGCCAGCAATAGGGTACCGGCGGCGGTCCGAGTTCATCTTCAAGCAGACTCAGCAATCTCTCAAGAATCTGATCATTCAAGAGAGAAATCATCCGGGCAATATTACCGGCCTTGGCCCCCTCCTTGATCAGGTTCCTGATAATATCGGGGATCTTCTGGGACAGGGGATACAGCCCCTGGATGGTCCGCTGTTTCCCGATTTCCTTGAACAGGGAATAGGGAGAGGTCCCCTGCAGAAGCATGATATCATGGGAGGTGACCACGCCGATGATCCTGCCCTTGCGTTCAACCGCCAGGTGATGAATACCGGTGGTCATCATCTTGAGCAGGGCGTCAAAACAGGTGGACTTGGAGAGAACGGTGGCGACCGGACCGGTCATGATCCGACTCACCGGCTCCTGATAATCAAGGCCGGCGGCAATGA
This sequence comes from Desulfobulbaceae bacterium, assembly GCA_027011235.1. Taxonomy (GTDB): domain Bacteria; phylum Desulfobacterota; class Desulfobulbia; order Desulfobulbales; family Desulfobulbaceae; genus DRLX01. The sequence continues at coordinate 10,711 of JALVAI010000013.1, read as the reverse complement.
CCTTGTTGCGCAGGTCACGGTCGGTGATGATACCGACTATCTGTTCATCGTCATTTGGATCATGAATGAGAAGCGATCCGATACGGTACTCGGCCATGGCCCGGGCCGCATCCTGGATTGAGGCGGTAGCGGCGATCTTTCTCGGCACGGCCTTGATGATATCCCCGACCTGCATGGTGAAGAGATACATCTCCTCATCCCCGCGCCGGGTCATCCGGTGACGGCGCAGCTCGGTATAGGCGGTGTTAACGATCTTTTCAGAAAAACTTTTCAGATAAAACTGGGCAAAACCGGGTTGTTTGTTGATCAGGTCCAGGAAAACATCACGCGGCAGGAGAAAACAGAAGGTGTCCTCAACCATCTCGATATCAAGGTTTGCCCTGGTGCCACGAATAATAGGCAATGCGCCGATATAGGACCCCTCACCCCGGTAATCCTTCAGGGTTACCTCGCCCTCGTCATCGGTCAGAAACGACTTCACTCCCCCCCGCTGGATGAGATAAAGAAAGTTCACCTCGGTTTCACCGGCAGTGAACAGCCGTGTCCCCTTGGGGAAAAAGTCCACCCGCACGTGGCGGGCGACCTCATGGAGAACATCGGTATCAAGTTCATTAAAGGGCATGATTGTTGAGAGAAACTCAACCACGACCTCGGGGGCGACGGAATGGATATCAGCTGCCATGACAACTCACGGATTTTCAAAAACAAATTTTGGCCAAATCATTATAATTGGACCGGATTTTCACACAAAAACAGGCAGGATGCATGCACACCCTGCCTGTCCCCTACAGCATACTTCTACCTGCTGACTCGCAACAATCAGCCCAGCTGTTTCTTGCCGTCGACCAGGTGATCGACAACCGATGGATCAGCCAGGGTGGAGGTGTCGCCGAAATTATCAAAATCATTGGCGGCGATCTTGCGCAGGATGCGACGCATGATCTTGCCGGACCTGGTCTTGGGCAGACCGGGCGCCCACATGATAACCTCGGGCGTGGCAATGGGTCCGATCTCGGCCCGTACATGCTTGCGCAGCTCGGCAATCAGCTCATCGGTTCCCTCCACACCCGACATCAGGGTCACATAGGCAAAGATCGACTGTCCCTTGACCGGATGCGGCATACCGACAACGGCTGCCTCGGCAACGGCCTCATGGGAGACCAGGGCCGACTCGATCTCGGCTGTGCCGAGACGATGGCCGGAGACATTGATTACGTCATCCAACCGGCCCATGATCCAGAAATAGCCGTCCTCATCCCTGCGGGCCCCGTCTTCGGGATCGTAGATATTCTCATAACGGCTGAAATAGGTCTTTTTAAACCGCTCGGGATCGCCAAAGACGCCACGGAGCATGCCGGGCCAGGGCCGGCGGATAACCAGGTGCCCGCCTTCATTGACACCGGCCTCGTTGCCCTCTTCATCAAAGATGGTGGCATCAACGCCGGGCAGAGGCAGGGTCGCGGAACCGGGCTTGAGCGGCGTGGCATAGGGAAGCGGAGAAATCAGGATACCACCGGTCTCGGTCTGCCACCAGGTATCGACAATGGGCAGCTTCTCCTTGCCGATATTGACGTAATACCACATCCAGGCCTCGGGATTGATGGGTTCGCCAACCGAGCCGAGAATGCGCAGACTGGAGAGGTCCCACCGTTTGGTCGGCTCTTCTCCTTCCCGCATCAGGGCCCGGATGACGGTTGGCGCGGTGTAAAAGGTATTGACCCGGAACTTCTCCACCACCTTCCAGAACCGGTCCGGCCCGGGATAGGAGGGAACGCCCTCAAACATGAGCGATGTAGCGCCAAGACCGAGAGGACCGTACAGGATATAGGAGTGACCGGTAATCCAGCCGATATCCGCCGTACACCAGTAGACATCATCGTCTTTCATGTCAAAGACATACTGGCAGGTATGCATGGCATAGAGCAGGTAACCGCCGGTGGTGTGAACAACGCCCTTGGGCTTGCCCGTGGAACCGGAAGTATAGAGAATAAACAGGATATCCTCGGCATCCATTGATTCCGGAGCGCATTCGGAAGAGATGTCATCGGCGGCCACCTCATCATGCCACCAGGAATCACGTCCGTCCTGCATGGACACCTCGTTGCCGGCGCGTTGAACCACAATACAGGATTCCACGGTATCGCACCCTTCCAGGGCCGTATCAGCGTTTGGTTTCAGGGGAATGGTCTTGCCGGCCCGGAGAACGGCATCGGCGGTGATCAACACCTTGGCTTCACAATCCTGGATACGGCTCTGCAGGGCCACGGCGGAAAAACCGGCAAAGACCACCGAATGGATGGCGCCGATCCGCGCACAGGCCAGCAGGGCAATGGCAAGCTCGGGGATCATGGGCAGGTAAATGGACACCCTGTCTCCCTTTTTCACCCCTTTTTTCTTGAGTACATTGGCAAAACGGCAGACCTCGGTATACAGCATCTGATAGGTATATACCTTGACATCGTCTTCCGGTTCACCCTGCCAGATAAGAGCGGCTTTGTTCCTGCGGCCATCGGTCAAATGGCGATCAAGACAGTTATAGGACATGTTGAGCTTGCCGCCGCTAAACCACTTGATCTCCGGCTTGGTAAAATCCCACTCAAGGACCTTGTCCCATTTCTTGTCCCAGCTAACCAGCTCTTCAGCCCTCTCCCCCCAGTATCCTTCCGGGTCTTCCATGGAACGCTTGTACATGGCCCGGTATTCATCCATTGATTTGACCCAGGCCTGGTCCGCGCCCTCGGTAGGCGGATCAAAGGTCTTTCCCTCACTGAGCAAACTGGTGATTTTGTCTTCGTTGCCACCCATGATAATACTCCTCATTGCTTGCAAAAACGATTAATTACAACTACTCCTTGTCCAGATACATATACGGAAATGCCCCGGAACGGCCCAAACCGACCGGGAAGAACGGAATGCATTTTTTACGCCCGGAAAGGCGGAAAAACATCCCGGCTATCGTCATTTCACAACGATATTTTTTTGCCTCCCCGTGGTAATAGTATATCGTGCAATTGTCAAGTTATAACTCATGGGTCGCTATGGAATGGCGACAGTGCCGTCCGGGAAACAGAGCCATTGCGCAACACCCGCGGATACGGTACAAGAGAGTAACTTTACTCTCCAGCCGGAAATTCCGGACGAACATAAATATTCAGGAAACAGACGGGGAAGCCACCTCGGCATTGACCTCTGATGGCGCCAAACATTCTGCATATGAAAAAAACAACTACCCTTGAACAACGCATCCGCAAGGAACTGGCCGCAGGCAGGAAAAAAAAACAGGTCCTTGCCGATCTTGCGCGCAAACATGACAGAGAAGAAATCCTCTATATTCTCAACACCATTCCCGATGAAGACAGACGGCAACGCTACCTGTGGCCCAACAGGCTGCTCTGTCTCCTTCTCTTCCTGATTACGGCAAAAAAACTCTATGACATTGCCATCCTGCAGCTGACCGCCGTTGCCGTCCATCAATTTTCGCCCCTGCTGCTCCTGTATCTTATCGTGCCGATGATCAACTTTTATGTCCTGGGCAAACTTGTCCGTTTCCATAAACAGGGATACCAGTTTATGATCGTCCTGGGAGTTCTTGCCCTTGTGCGGCCGGAAAACCGGATCAGCCCGGATATCTGGTTTTACCTGGTAATCATTGGCCTGTCCCTTTTTCTCCTGAGACAACTGTTTCCGAAAAATCACCAGATCACCGACTGATTGACCAGACGAATCGGACAGGAAGAAATGCAGATCAAGCGAAAGATGATTCAATTTTCCCTGTCCCGTCCCGGCCTGACCGTCTCTCTGATGGCGGCCGTAACGCTGCTGGCAGCGCTTCTGCTCGCCAGCCACCCCGGGGTGGACACCAAGCCGCTAAACATCCTGCCAGCCGATAATCCGGCCCGTCTTTTCCAGCAGCGAACCTGGAAAGAATTCGGCCTCCATGACAGGGTGATGATCGGCGTCATCAATACCAGGGACAAACACGGGGTGTTCAACCCGGTAAGCCTGAAAAAAATTGTTCAACTCAGCCGGTTTTCCGCCCGGATTCTCAAGCAACTAAATCCGGATCATCCTGATATTACCGAGGAAATAATAGCCCCGGATACCGTGGCCACCGTTGAACAGGCCGGGTTGGGCCGGATTCGTTTTCAGCCCCTGATAACCGCCCTGCCAACAAACCGGAAACAGGCGCTCGCCATCAGGGACCGGGCCCTGAACGATCCCCTGTTGCGGGGTAGACTGATCTCCAGGGACGGTAAATCTCTGGCCCTGTATCTGCCCATTACCCGCCGGGATATTGTCCCTGCACTGCACCGACGGCTGCAGCGGAAAATTAATGAATTATCTTCAGATAATGATCAGTTCTTTCTTACCGGCCCGCCAATAATCGAAGAGACCGGCGGCAGAAAGTTGCGCACAGAAACCATCCTTGCCGTGGCCCTGATCCTTGCGGCAACAGGTCTGCTGATGCTGATCTTCTTTACCGGCTTTGGCGTGATCATTGCCCCGATTTTCATCGCCCTGAGCACGGTCATCACCACCATGGGCCTTTTTGTCGGCACTGGCAACACCCTGTCTCCGACAAGCCTGGTTATCCCGCTGTTACTTCTCGCCGTAACACTCACAGGATCCATTTATTTCCTCTTCTGTTGCCCTGATAAACACAGCCGTAAAGAGGAGTTGCGGCAAACCCTCGGGGCAGTGATGGAGCGCCGGTTTTTCCCCACGCTCTTCATCGCCCTTGCCGTGGCAGCCGGAATCGGCTCCCTCATTGTTACCGACCTGCCGCCGCTGCGCTTCTTTGGTCTCTTTGGCGCTATTGGTGTCCTCCTGGCCTGGCTGTTCACCACAACATGCCTGCCGGCGCTGCTTGTCCTCATGCAGAAAAGAGGCCGACAAAAAATACAACGGACAGAATTCAACACCACCGCCGACCGTTTTGCCGCGATCATCCAATCATTTTTCACCCGTTTGCCGATATGGCTTATCCAAAGCTCCACCAGCAAACCGTGGTGGGTGATTGGTCTGATCACATTGACCATTGTTCCGGGCGCCGGTGGCATTCTGACCGGCCATTACACGCCCGGGCCCATGTCATGGTTTCCAAAATCAGGCAACTTACCGACTGCTGAACGGATACTCAATCAACATTTCGACGGCACCGGTGAGGCGTACCTGGTTCTATCAGGAACCGGTGAAAAAACAGACATCCGCAAGGCCGCTGACCAGCTCAGCGCCACCCTGGCGAGATCCCTGGGCAAGACACCGGTTATCCGGGAAAAGGCGCTGGCGGAAATTTCACAGGCCGTATCGGAAAACTCCTCTCTGCAGGCGCTGGCAAAAAGACTCCGGCTCGCCTGGCAAAAAGAAATCGACCGGCTCGCTCCGGATGATGATACGGGTTACGAGGCCTGGTCCCATGCCCTTGACAGCCTTGACCGCCTGCGCAACCAGAACCGAATCTTCAAGCACCCGGAACTGCTGCAATACATGCTCACCCTGCAGCAATATCTCGACAGCCTGCCACAGGTGGGCGGCTCCATCTCTGTGGCCGATATCGTCCGCAAGGTCCACCAGGAGCTGTTTGAGGGAGATGCGGGTTATTTCACCATCCCGGCAACGGTCAGCGGGGTAACGCAAGCCCTGGTTTCCTACCAGACCCGGCATACTCCCGATGACCTCCCCAAACTGGTAAGCAGGGATTTCAACAGGGCAAATATCCGTCTCTTCCTGAAGGGAAATGACGGCAAAGACATGGAGCGGCTTGTTGCCGATACCAACCGCTTCCTGACCAAAAATCCCCCGCCCGTCAAATTAACCCTGCACTGGGCCGGTCCCGCGTATATCAATATGGTAACTGAAGATGCCCTTACCACTGCCCTGCACAGGACACTGATTGCCGGATACCTGGTTGCCTGGCTCGTTATCATCCTCATGAAACGCTCTCCATGGCAAGGCATATCGGTCATGCTCCCCCCGATCTTTGTTCTTGGCATTGTTTACGGACCTGCGGCTCTGATTTTTAGCGCAATCAGCCTGCCGACAACCATGCTCATGTTTCTCCCCCTGGCCATGGCCGGTTACTGTGGCGCCCAGGAAGTTCGGGAATTGACAGCCAACCTGGCCAGGATCGACAATGAGCAAACAGTCGAGATGGAACCGGTTAAAGCACAGGCAAGGGCCATTGCCGGCACTGCGGTCCTCATGTCGCTGAGCTGGTTTCCCTTGCTCTTCCTGCCGTTGATCCCCTTGCAGAGGGTCGGTATCCTGGCTGGAGCCACCGCCTTTGTTAGCGGACTGGCCTGCCTGTGCATTGTCCCCGCCCTGTTGACGACAACAAAAAAATGGTTATTAAAGAAACAGAAATCGGCTGACGACCGGACGCCCTGAGCGGCCGGTCCGACCGAATCAGCAACCACTTCCAATAGAGGACACACCAATGGTCATTAACGACTGGATTCACGTTATTGCCGGATTTTTTATTGTACTCAGCCTCGCCCTTGGCGTTGACTGCGGCCACAACCCATTATTTATTCATAAATATTTTCTCTTCTTTACCCTGTTTGTCGGGTTGAATCTCTTCCAGTTCGGTTTTACGGGATTCTGTCCCCTGGGCTTTATCCTGAAAAAGCTGGGTGTGCCGGAGCACCGGTAAAGCCAGAGAACCGACCCGGTTTTTTTCCAGATCGTCGCCATATCAGCAGCCCGACCTTGAAAAAACCAGCTGAAACCCGGAAAATCGACCATATATCTTGATTTTATCCGCCATTCCGGGTAAAAAACACCCTGTCACTTCCCGGATACGGGGTGAAACAGGCCATGAAGATGCAACCTGCCGGATAATCTTTTTGCCGGCCCATATCGACAAGGGAAGACACCACCCGTACACGATTCAGAGAAATATCCCCAAGGAGGATGTCCATGGCTGGACGAGGTCTTGATTATGCCGCATTGGCGCTCTTGATTATTATTTCCATAACCCTTGTGTATGCAATAATTTACATCCACGACATACCGTACAATATAGCAAAAAAAAGAAACCATCCCCATCAGGACGCCATCCATACCGCCGGCTGGGTCAGCCTCTTTCTGATGCATACCATCTGGCCCTTTCTCTGGATATGGGCCACCATGTACCGACCGGACCGGGGCTGGGGCATGGGTGGTACCGGAATAACTGGTGACAATGCCCCACCTTCTGCCGCATCACAAAAAGACCTTGTCCGGGAACTGGAACTGGTCAAGCAGAGGATGGCCCGGCTGGAAGAAAAAATCAATTCCAGACCTGTCGGGAAGGAGGGTTAATCGTGGAAACGCTGCTTCTTCTCACTTACTTGAGTATCTGCTGGATTATTTTTAAAATATTCAAGATTCCCGTCAACAAATGGTCGCTGACAACGGTTGTCCTCGGCGGCGTTATCATGCTGGGCACCATACTGGCTGGAATGGCCTATTTTCATCCGGCATCCAAAAACGCCCGCTCCTATTTCATCACCACCCAGATCGTTGCCAATGTCCGCGGCAAGGTGACCAGCGTCCCGGTCACACCCAATCAGCCCCTTCATAAGGGAGATATCCTCTTTACAATCGACCCAACCCCCTACGAAGGAAAGGTCAAGGACATCCAGGCCCAACTCGATTTTGCCCGCAAACGGCTTGAGCAGTCCAAACAGCTGGTCAAGGCCGCCGGTGGGTCAAAATTTGATGTGGACAGGTATGAAAAGGAGGTGGCAAGTCTGGAAGGTCAGCTCCAGGTTGCCATGTTTGATCTTGAGAGCTGTACAGTACGGGCACCGGGCAACGGTTTTGTCACCCATGTGCGGGTTCGGCCCGGTCAGATGGCCGTCCCCTTCCCCATCTCGCCGATGATGACCTTTGTTAATACCGATTCCACCGCCTTTATCGCCGGTTTCAGCCAACAGCCCATGCAGAATATCAAGGTGGGCAACAAGGCGGAAATCGTCTTTCCGGGCATTCCGGGCAGGGTATTCCAGGGCCATGTGGAACATGTCCTCGGCGCCCTTGCCGAGGGGGAGCTGTCCCCTGACCGGACCATGGTTTCCATGTCCAGGCAGTTACCCGAAGGGGAAATACCGGTCATCATCAAAATCGACAGTGACCTGAGCAATTATTTTATTCCGCTGGGCAGTGACGCCGAAGTCGCCATCTACAGTAAACGCTGGCATCATGTTATTATTATCAGAAAGATGTTGATGCGGATGCTCAGCTGGAGAAACTTTCTTAAATTCCATTAACAGGGAAGCTGTCATGTCCAAACCATCTCTACAGATTGATCTTTTCCCGCTCCTGTCCTCCCTGCTCATCCTGCTCCTTCTTCAGGGTTGCGCCGGCCAGGTTGCCACCCATGAGGAAGCCGTCGCCTCGATCAAAGGCGATGCCGTTACCAGGCATGTCCCGAAAAAATTTGCGGCGGCGGCTCAAAGCGGGTCCGTTGATGACGGCTGGTTGAAAAATTTCAAGGATCCAAAGCTGGATACCCTTGTCGATGAGGCAATGAAAAAAAATCCGGGCCTGAAAATCAGGCAGGCGCAGGTGGAACAGGCCAGGGCCTTTGTCAAGAAGGCTGAGGCCAAACTCAAACCCACGGTCGGCCTCAGCGCGGTGGGCAAGGATACGGAATACAAGGGCGCTGTAGAAAAATCTTCCGCCGGTCTCAATGTCTCCTGGGAAGCCGATGTCTGGGGAAGAATCCGCACAGGAGTTGCCGCCGAGACCGAAGCCGCCCAGGCAACGGAAGCGGATTTTCAATTTGCCCGCCAATCGCTGGCAGCCTCGGTTGCCGATGGCTGGTTTACGGCAATCACGGCAAAGCTGCAACATCGGTTTGCCCAGGATATTGCCGGTCTGCAGGAGAAAAATCTGCAAATCGTCAAAGCCAGGCAGAAGATCGGCCAGGGGTCGGAACGTGATGTCCACCTGGCAAAGGGATCACTGGCGTCGGCGCAAAATGCCGCCCGCTCCGCTCTTTCCGCCTATGAAAATTCTCTGCGCAGCCTGGAACTGCTGCTGGGACGATATCCATCGGCCGACCTGAAAACCGCCGACAAACTGGTTGCGGTGCCGCCGCCGATTCCGGCTGGAATTCCTTCTGAAATCCTGGAACGGCGGCCCGACCTTATTGCCGCTGAACGGGAGGTTGCCCGCGCATTCTACAAGGAAAAAGAGGCCAACCTCCTGCATCTGCCCCGGTTCACCTTCTCCATTGGTGTGGGCATCAACAGCCTCAACGATGCCATTGCCGGTCTTGCCGCCGGTCTTTTTGCCCCCCTGTACACCGGCGGTGCCATTGAGGCGGAAGTACAAAAGGCGACCGCCGAGCAAAACGCCGCCATTGCCTCCTATGCCCAGAAGGCACTGCAGGCCTTCAAGGAGGTCGAAACAAGCCTGGCGGCCGAGGAACACCTGGCAAAACGGGAAGAATACCTGGGTATTGAGGAAAAAGAAAATAAAATCGCCTACCAGCAGACCAAAAAACAATACGAAATCGGGCAGATTCCGCTCCTGGACGTGCTGACTGTCCAGCAAAAATGGATAGGGGCAAAAATTGCCAAACTTGATATTACCGACAAACGCCTTATCAATCGGGTTCGGCTGCACCTGGCCCTTGGCGGCAGCTTTGAACAACCATCCATGACGGCAAAATCAACGGCTGCCCGTTAGTGCTGCAACAAGGTTAAGCGAATCAGGTGCAAAATTTTCTTCCATGCCCAGCAAATGGCCGCCGGGAGACCTTGCGGGTTTTTCTTTGACAGATTCCCTCAAACCCTGTATGCAGGAATAATCCCCACGGGCCTGATAGATAGCAGCTATCCACCAGGCCTGTTTTTTTATCTGAAGACAATGGCTCCCATGAGCGTGCCATGCCGGGACCAATGTTTTTCATAACAGCGTAGCGGTGTCATTTTTGGTGGCCGGCCAATCCGGAGTCTTTACTACGTTCCTTACCTGGTCCAGCCATGCTGTTTTATCCACTCAACTCTTGAGATTGTGCATGGTCCTTTCCGCAGCCCGGCATCAGGAACACTCTTCAAACAAATTCTATCCGCCGCAGGTGGGTGCGGAAACCACACTGTTTCGGAGCGACCTGGTGACCCAAATCCTCGGCGAGTCCGCCTGCAACTGCAAGGCGATCGTTATTGAGGCCCAGGCCGGTCAGGGAAAATCGACACTGGCCCTCCAGTTTCTGCAACATTTTACTCTTCGATTTTCCTGGTATCAGATCGGGCCGGAAGATGGAGAACCGGCGCTGATGCTCTCCTCACTTCTGGAAAACCTTGAGCAGAAACTGCCTGGATTTTCCTCACCCAGACTGACCCGCATCATGGGGCAGGAAGAGATAGACTCCCTTGATATCATCCACTGTGCCAACATCCTCCTGACCGATCTTGACAGATATCTCGTCGATGATCTGTACATCGTTTTTGACGATCTTCATCTGGGCGAGCATGTCCCCCTCTTCAACGCCCTGCTCAGTCATATTATCGATACATCTCCGCCCCGTCTCCACTTTATTCTTATCAGCCGCAGACCTCTGCTTCTCGCCGCCAAGACCCTTCGCTACGGCACAAATATCATCAACCTGGGAAATCAAAATCTCAGTTTTGTCCTCAAGGAAGTAGAGGAGCTCTTTGCCACCATTCTCGACAGGCCGATCTCCCGCCTTGATGCCCAGCGGATCCGCAAACAGACCAGC
>JALVAI010000012.1 GCA_027011235.1 Desulfobulbaceae bacterium | reverse complement strand
GCTACACCTCTGGGCAGGGCGCATAAATGCCGCGGCTGAGATTTTGTGCCCTCCCCTGTTTTTTCAGGCGCTGAAGGATTGAATAGAGCTGCTTTGCCGGGATACCGGTAATATCTGAAATATCACGCACGGAAATTCCCTCTCCGCCACTCTCTTCAATGCATCCCTGCACCAGGTCATCCGGCGAACCATAATCCGGCGGCAGCTCTATGGCCGACTTGCCGGTTTTCTTCCGTCCGGTCACCTTTTTCACCTTTCTCTTCCCGGAGCCAGCTGTTTTTTTCCGCCCAACCGATGATGCGCCTGTCTTGGCGGCAACTTTTTTTTCCTTCTTCTGTTTGCCTGGCCCGGGCAGCTCGATGTCAATATCGAGCCCGAACAGATCGGACAGCTTATCGTCATCAATCAGTCGACTGGAGGCACCGGGTTTCTGGGCAATTATGGCATCGGTCCTCTCCCTGAGAGCCGCGTCGACCAGGTCCTCCATCTCCACCTTGCGCAGGGTGAAAAAAAGAGCCGGATCTTCGTCAAGGCGTGCTCCGACCCCGTAGAGGGTGGCGGCCACATGCTTGCACATGTCAGCCCAGTCCGGGCAGCTGCAATCAAAAGATATTTCGGAAGGGGTCGGAAACAGCCCCCTGCCCTGAACCATAAAAACATCGTCCAGCTTGCGGGGAAACTTTCCGGCCAGCAGATCGGGCAGGGAAGACAGCTCCTGCCGGCATTTCTTCTTGATCGCCTGCCAGTTTTTTTTCTTTATACCCGCAATGGTGATCCGCACCTTGTAGGGCGCGCTCCTGGTTCCCTGGACAAGGGCATCCACCCGGCCGGGACCGATTTTCAAGTCAACAACCGCCATGTGCCGCACATAACTGCGGCCCCGGCCAATCCGGTTGCTGTAATCGGCATATCGTTCAAGATTTCTGTTCCAGGCCTTGCCCCACCAGGTTGTTGCCAGGGCCTGACCGGCAAGGATGACCGGCTGGATGTCAGGCTGTTTCTTACGCAGCTGCCTGATCTTTTTTTCCGCCCTGGCCCGTTTTTCCGCAACGCTTACATAACGCGGATAGTATCCGTATCCCATTTGTCCACCCAAGAGATCAGGAGAGCGAGAACAGCTCGCTCAACTCTTCATTACTCATCTCCGTCAACCACTGTTCCCCCCCGGAGGCAACAAGATCTTCGGCCAGTTGTGATTTTTCCGTCAGCATGGCGTCGATCTTTTCTTCAATGGTGCCCCTGGTGATAAACTTGTGCACCATGACCTTTTTCCGCTGGCCGATCCGGAAGGCCCGGTCTGTGGCCTGATTTTCCACCGCCGGATTCCACCAGCGGTCAAAATGGATGACGTGATTGGCCCGGGTGAGGTTCAGGCCCACCCCACCGGCCTTCAGCGACAACACCATATAGGGTATATACCCTCCGGACTGAAAACGGTCGATTATTTTTTTCCGTCTGCCCACCGCCACACTCCCGTGGAGGACAAGCCCCGGTCGGCCGAAAACGGTTTCCAGAAAACGGGCCAGGGGTTCGGTCATCTCCTTGAACTGCGTAAACACAAGCACCTGTTCCCTTTTTTCATGGATGGTTTCGCAGATTTCCCGCAGCCGGATAAATTTACCGCTCTCCTTTTCCCGGTATCCGTCCACACCCGCGTACTGGTCGGGATGATTGCAGATCTGCTTGAATTTTGTCAGCGCTGCCAGGATCATTCCCTTGCGCTGGATGCCCTCACTCTCTTCCAGGCTTTGCTGCATATCCTCGACCAGCTGCCTGTAAATAACCGTCTGCTTGCGGCTGAAATCGGCCCAGGTCTTGATCTCCACCTTGTCGGGCAGATCACTGATAATGGATTTATCACTCTTGAGACGCCTGAGGATAAAGGGGGCGGTCATCCTGCGCAAGCGGCCGTAACCATCGGGATGATTGGTCAACCCCTTGGCAAAGGAAGAAAACTCGGCAGCCGTGCCAAGCAGGCCGGGATTGATAAAATCAAACAGGGACCAGAAATCGGACAACCGGTTTTCCACCGGAGTTCCGGTCATGGCGATCCGGTTGGTGGCTGTCAGTTCCTTGACCGCGCGCGTCTGTTTGGTGGCCGGATTCTTGATGGCCTGGGCCTCGTCGAGAATCACATAGTTCCAGGAAATATCCTGCAGCCACTGGTAGCGCTGGGCAAGGGCATAGGTGGTGATGACAAGATCAAAAAAAAGCGCCTCTTCCCGGTCAAGGGGCTGGACCCTGCGCGGCTTGTGCATGGATGGATGGGCAAAAAACACCCGCATGTCAGGCCAGAACCGTTTGATCTCCGCCTGCCAGTTGGCCAGCAGGGAGGCGGGAATGATGAGCAGTGAAGGAGCGTTTTTTTTCTTTTCGCCTTTTTTTCCTTTTTTTTCTCTTTTTTCTTCCCTGGACAGAACGTTCAGGAAGGCCAGCAGCTGGACCGTCTTGCCAAGGCCCATGTCATCGGCAAGACAGGCGCCGAATCCCAGGGCATGCAGGCCGCAGAGCCAGCGCAGCCCGTCCTGCTGATAGGGCCGCAGTTCCGCCTTGAATCGTTTGTCGGGCCGGACTTTCGGCAGGGCGGCCGGATCAGAGAGTTGGGCAAACATGGTCTTCAGCCAGCTGCCATGTTCCACCTCAAGGATATCTCCAGAGACAGACGACACCAGGGCCCTGTCCGGTTGCAGCTGCAGCCGCATGGCATCGGCCAGGGTAAGACCTTCCTGCTCGGCCAGCCTGCAGGCCTCTTCATAGAGGGCCAGGGTCTGTTCCAGCTTGTCCCGGTCAACCGCCACCCACTTGTTCTTGATAAAGGCCAGCCCGTCCACCTCGGCCAGCAGTTCCCTTGCCTCGTCAATGGAGATTTCCTCATCACCGATCATCAGGTGCGGAGTAAAATCAAGCAGGGCCGCCATGCCGACCCTGGCCGGTTTTTTATCACCAATGGTGATGCCGACCCTGACCGCCTTGCGCGCGCCCTTCCACCAGTCGGGAATCCGGCAGAGAATACCGGCATCTTCATACAACGGCGTCTCCCGCAAAAAGGTCGCGGCCTCCTTACTGGTCCAGGCCAGGGGCGAAAACAGTTCATTACTCTCTAGCAGATCCGTGATCAGGGCGCTCTTCTCTGCCGCCTGGTATACCGTGGTGAGAAGTTCCAGCAACTTGTCCCTGTTGTCCCGATACTCCTGCAGGGCATACTTGAGCGGCAGGTGGCGTGTTGTGCCGTCCCCTCCCATGGCCGTGGAATAGGTGGCAAGAAAGGCAAAGGGATAGTCGCCGTCCCGGTTTTCGACAAGATGAAAATAGATCCGGCCCAGAAGATGACTGTTGGGGGAGTAGCGGTGGATAAATTCGGCAACAGTGCCGTCATGGCTGGCGATGGCCCCGGCAAAAACCGTGTTTAAGCGCTGCCAGAAGTCGACAAGGACATCCTGGTTGATGTATTCGGCACCAACCATGGCAGGCATGGACTGGAACAGGTCCGCCAGCTCGTCATCCGCGGGCTCGACAATAACCTTTCCCCGTAGGGTCTCAAGATCAGGGGTCAGCCGTAAATGACGGACAAAACACCCGGCAAAGCGGCGCCAGAAATCAAGCGAGACAGAGAGCGCGACCTCACCATCGGTCAGGCCGAGATAGAGCAGCCAGCCCTCGGGATCCTGCTCATACAGGGAAAAGATCTCGTCCTGGAGAAGAGCTGTTGATTTTCCGATTCTTCCCTTGACCACCTCCCATTCAAGCTGCAGGGAGTGGTCGGGCAGGACAGCTGTGATGAGCGATTTGTTGTAAATATTTGTTGCCATTTCCTTGAGAAAAATTTTACAGCTGAAGCCGCTCTTACGATTAAGTATATTTTCGTCTTGTTCGCGGATAAATCCGCTCCAACAGGTATTCTTTCTGTGGGAGCGGATTTATCCGCGAATATTAAACTACTCCGTTATTCCATCCACACCGCATCCCAATGGGGATAATTACAAATATCGGAAACCAAACCGGCACGCAGGGGATTGGCGACCATATATCTGGCCACCTGGCGAACGTCCTCTTCCCGACGTAATGCGTGATCATGATATCCTGCCTGCCAAACCCTGCCCGATGTTCCCAGATACCGATTTACCTTCCTTGCCACTCCACCCTTCATGGCATGCATAACAATGGCCAAGTCACTCTGCTGTAATTGTACCAGCCAATGGACATGATCCGGCATGATGACAAAGGCCATGGTTTTCGCAATGCCTCGTTCCTGTTGCAGGCGCAGCCCTTGTATACAGAGACGGGCTGCGTGAAAATCCGAGAAAATCGACCGGCGTTTATAGGTAATGGTGGTCAGCAGGTAACAATGATACGGTAAAGAGCAGCGATGCCTGCGTAAATTTTTACTGTGGAATTTTTGCATTTTATTGTTTTTTTGTATATTTTTCAATAATTGTTCGCAGATAAATCGTTCGCGGATAAATCCGCTCCAACAGGTATTCTTTCCGTGGGAGCGGATTTATCCGCGAATAATGAATGGCTT
>JALVAI010000011.1 GCA_027011235.1 Desulfobulbaceae bacterium | reverse complement strand
GGTATCAGGTGCCAAGGGGTTTGGTACGGGCAGGATGTTTCTTGGGCAGAATGGAGCGCAATTCGTCAGCCTGTGGATTCTTCACCTTATGCTTGATCAGGATGTCCACCGGCGAGGCTGGCTGATGATAATAAGCATCATTCCATTCATAGCGCGGCGCAACGACAGCGCCTTCAATACTGATGCCGCCGAACAGGCCTTTTGAACGGCCAAAGGCGAGGACATCAGCGGTCTGTGCCTTGGCGGATTCTCCAACCGGACCTGCGGCAACGGATACATCGCCGCCCAGCTTGAATTCGGTGGAAAGCATGGCATTAAGGCCCTTTTGTGTCATAATCATAAGGATAATTTCAGAGGCATCGGCCCCTATCTGCAGACCAAGCGAAACCGATCCCATGGTATAAAAGGCTGGATAACTCCACTCATTTGTCTTGTCGTCACGGGCCACAAGCATACCCGAGCCGCCGGAGCCGCCGATGATAAAGCCGCCTCGTAACATCTGGGGGACGATAAAAATTCCACGCGCCCGGTAGACATTTTCCCTGAACCAGCTCATGTTGGGGTCGTGCATAAAGCTTTTGAACACGGCAGTGCCCTTGGCAACCAGTTCCTGGGGCTTGCCGAAATCATTAGCCATGGCAGGAAGGGAGCAGAGCAAGACACTGCAGCATACAACAGCGAAAAATAATGGGCGTAGGGGTCGGTACTTCATAGGATATCTCCGTTGCTAAAAAGTGGGGGGAAAGGATAGTAACATGGCATCAACATTATTATTTTATACAGATAATTGTAGTAAATGATACGAATTTGTACAGAAAAAAAGATTATGATCACGTCAAAAGACGGATCTATCCTGCCCAGCCTGTTCTTTTTTATATTTTTTGATCACCACCAAAGTCCAGCAAAGTAGTATCAGGGATACCATCGTTCGGTATCCGTTATGGGATTAGATATAAAATTTACCTGTTGCCCGGAAAAGTTTTCCATCCTAAATCTTGCCAAGCGATGGTATCCCTCGTTTCCAAAGATTGATGGTAGTCAGGTTATATTTTTACCACTAATGGCGGGATTACAATTTTTGCCTTGATTTTCCCTGGTACCTGTAGTTTATTATATTGTTTATTGCGCTAATATATTTTGCCTGCATGGTTGGGCATGATGTACAGACTTATAGAGAAAAAGGGGAGGTTTCCCATGTATGCAATTATACGGACCGGCGGTAAACAGTACCAGGTTACGGCCGGTGACACCCTGAGGGTTGAAAAAATTCAAGGCGAGGTTGGAGACACCATTGAAATCAATGATGTGCTCCTGGTTGCCGATGGCGACAAGGTCACAGTCGGACAACCGGTTGTGGACGGGGCCAGGGTCACGGCAAAGATCGCCGAGCAGGGCCGGGCGAAAAAAGTTCTGGTTTTCAAAAAGAAAAAACGAAAGGGATACCAGGTCAAAAAGGGCCATCGTCAGCCATACACGGCATTGGTCATTGAAGAGGTGGCCGCCTGAACAGGATGCGGCATACACCTACAGCAAGGGAGATTATATACCATGGCACATAAAAAAGCAGGCGGCAGTTCCCGAAACGGCCGCGACAGCGCAGGTCAGAGAAGGGGCGTGAAGAGATTTGGCGGTCAGTCCGTCCGGGCCGGATCCATTCTGGTCAGGCAGCTCGGGACCAGGATTCATCCCGGCGAAAATGTCGGATGCGGCAGGGACTACACCCTTTTTGCCAAGGTTGACGGGGTTGTCAAGTACGAAACCTTTGGTAAAAAGAGAAAACGGGTATCCGTGTATCCCGACTGATCCAACTACTGATCGCAAGAGTTTTTTCTGTCATATACCAATGGCAGAATCGATATAAACTCGGCGCCTGTTCACGGGTGTCGAGTTTTTTTTATGTGTATTTATGGACAGGTTATACCCTTTGTGGAAATTTCATTTTTTTTGCTACAGCCCTTGGGAAATAATTTCTGCAATGAGTAAGGTATGGGATTTGTAGACGAGGCGAAATTTTACGTCAAAGGTGGTGACGGCGGCAATGGCTGCGTCAGTTTCCGACGGGAGAAGTTTGTGCCCCGTGGCGGCCCCAACGGCGGTGACGGTGGGCGTGGCGGGTCGGTATTTCTTGTTGCCGACAAGCGGTTGCATTCTCTGATCGATTTTCGTTACCGTTCCCATTTCAAGGCTGAACGCGGAGCAGGGGGGCAGGGCAGTGACAAGCACGGTAAAAACGGTACGGACACCCTTGTCCGGGTGCCGCCTGGTTCGGTCATTAAAGATGCGCAGACCGATGAGGTCCTTGCCGATCTCACCGAAGATGGCATGCGATTTCTCGCCGCTGCCGGCGGCAAAGGCGGTTTTGGCAATGCCCGCTTTGCCACCTCGACCAACAGGGCGCCCCGCAAGGCCACTCCAGGTCAGCCGGGTGAAGAACGGTGGCTGAAGATAGAACTCAAGCTGATTGCCGATGTTGGTTTGGTCGGTCTGCCCAATGCCGGCAAGTCGACCCTGCTCTCAAAACTCTCCAAGGCCCAGCCCAAGGTGGCGCCATACCCCTTTACCACTCTGGAACCACAGCTCGGTGTCCTCCAGCTTCCCCGCCACCGGCCGATAATTATAGCTGATATTCCCGGGCTGATCGAAGGCGCCCACATGGGTATCGGCCTTGGTGACACCTTTCTTCGCCATGTTGAACGAACCCAGGTCCTTGTTTTTGTCATTGACGGTTCCGGCGAGGGTGACCAACCGCTTGCCGATTTGCGGGTTCTGGAACATGAACTCGCCGCGTTCAAAGAGGAATTGATTGATCGCCACCGGATTGTCCTGCTCAACAAGATCGATCTGCTTTCCAGGGACCGGCGGGTTGAACTGTGCAGAAAATTCAGGGACAAGGGCACCGATGTCCTGCCAGTATCCGGACTGACCGGAGAGAATATAGATCGTCTCAAGGTTATGCTTGTCCGGACCATTGACCCTGAGCAGGAATAGGCGTACAAAAAAAAAGAATTGTTGCGCCCTGGACAGCCTGTGCAGTATGTATGAACCATGACTTTTCAGGTAAGTAAAGAAGACGGGCTGTTCTATCGTCAGACCCTTTTTGACCGGGCCAGGCGGATCGTTATTAAGGTGGGCAGTGCCGTTGTCACCGATAGTTCTGGCTTGAATACCGAGGTGCTGGCCAATCTGGCCCGGCAGATCTCTTTTCTCTGCTCCACTGGCCGGGAGGTGATCCTGGTCAGCTCCGGCGCCGTGGCCGCCGGTCGGCAGCGACTCGGGATCCCGCCGAATACCAACAATTCCCTGAAAATAAAACAGGCGCTGGCATCCATTGGCCAGGGGCTGCTCATGCAGGCCTATGAACATGCCTTTGCCGGTTATGATCAACTTGTTGCCCAGGTTCTGCTCACCCACGACGATCTTTCCGACCGCAGCAGGTATCTCAATATCCGTAATACCATCCTCACCCTGTTTGAATTCGGGGCCGTGCCCATCATTAACGAAAATGATACGGTTTCCGTCGAAGAGCTGCGATTCAGCGATAATGATACCTTGGGCGCCCTGATTACCAACATGATCGGGGCGGACATGTTCATCATTCTGACCGATGTCGATTACCTAAGCACCGCCAACCCGGCCGAGGATCTCAGTGCCGATCCTGTTTACACGGTCCAGACCATTGACAGCAATGTCGAGTCCATGGCCGGAAATACCACGTCTCTTCTCGGGACCGGCGGTATGCTCACCAAGATCAGGGCCGCGAAAATGGTTGCCTCCTGCGGCGGCAGTTCGTTCATTGCCCCAGGGAAAAACCCCAATGTCCTGCAGGAGCTTTTCAGCGGTGATCAGGTGGGTACCTTTTTTCTTCCCGCACCGGAAAAGCTTTGCGGTCGCAAACACTGGATTGCCCATGTTCTGCGGCCAAAGGGTTTCCTGGTCCTGGATGAAGGGGCATGCCGGGCGGTGAAAAAGCATGGCAAAAGCCTGCTTCCGTCCGGAATCCTTGAAGTGCGCGGAGATTTTGGCGTCGGGGCCCCGGTACACTGCCTTGATGAACAGGGTCAGGCCCTGGCAGCCGGACTGAGTAATTACGCTTCTGCGGAGCTGGACAGGATCAAGGGGCATAATTCTGCAAAAATAGAGGAAATACTTGGGTATAAAGACAGTGACGAGGCCATCCACAGGGATAACCTCGTCCTGATGGATGATAGTATGACAGACGCCTTAAGGAGTGAACAGGCATGAGCAAACAGGATATCGGGCAGATGGTAACAGAGATGGCAATCCGGGTCAAAGAGGCTTCCCGGGCTCTGGCCGCTCTTTCCACTGCCGTGAAAAACAGGGCCCTGATACGGACAGCCCAACTGCTGCAGGAAGAACGATCATTTATTACAGCGGAAAATGAAAAGGACCTTGCCGCCGGCCGGGAAAAAAATCTTTCCCCGGCCATGCTCGACCGGCTCGAACTCAGCGATAAGGTGATAGAGTCCATGGCCACCGGCCTGCGGGAGGTTGCGGCCCTGCCCGACCCGGTTGGCGAGGTGACG
>JALVAI010000010.1 GCA_027011235.1 Desulfobulbaceae bacterium | reverse complement strand
GCTGCAGCGGGAGGCCAACAGCCGCTTCGGCTTTTCCGCCAAGAATACCCTTGGCCTGGCCCAGGCCCTGTATGAGCGCCATAAGCTGATCACCTACCCGAGAACCGACAGCCGTTGCCTGCCGGAAGACTATCTGCCGACGGTGAAGAAGATCGTCACCAGGCAGCAGGAATGGCAGTATGGCCGCTTTGCCGCCGAGGCCCTGCAGAAAAAGTTTATCAAAAAGAGCAAAAGGATCTTTAACAATAAAAAGATCAGTGATCACTTTGCCATTATTCCCACCTCCGAGCTGCCCAAAGGTCTTTCCGAGCCGGAAGAAAAGGTCTATCGGATGATTGTGCAGCGTTTTCTGGCGGTTTTTTTTCCGCCCGCTGTCTTTCACAATACCAGGCGGTTGTCCATTGTTGAACAGGAGACCTTTCTCACCGAGGGGAAAATTCTGATCGAGGCCGGCTGGAAGGCGATTTACGGGGTAAAGGCTGGCAGCGGGGAGGGCAACCTGCAGCCGCTGCCAGCCGCCACGCCGGTCCGGTGCGAGGACATCGAGCTGCAGAAACACCAGACCAAGCCGCCGCCAAGGTTTTCGGAGGCCACCCTGTTGTCGGCCATGGAACATTCGGGCAAGCTCATTGATGATGAGGAGCTGGCCGAGGCCATGAAAGAGCGGGGCCTGGGCACTCCGGCCACCAGGGCTGCCATTATCGAAAAGTTGATCAATGAAAAATATGTCAGCCGCGAGCAGCGGGAACTGGTGCCGACCGGCAAGGCCTTTGAGCTGCTGTCCCTGTTGACCGATAAACATATTGATGTGCTGGCCTCGCCGGAGTTGACCGGGGAATGGGAGTACAAACTCAACCAGATCCTGAAAGGGACCATGACCCGGGACCAGTTCATGGCCGAAATCAGAGAAATGACCCGCTCCATTGTGGAAAAGGTCAAGAAGGGGGATGAGACACAGCCAAAGGAGGCCCCTTTTTCACCTGTTAACGGGATCAGGTTTTTCGAGACCGCCACCGCCTATGAATCGGAAGACAAAAAGATCATGATCCGCAAGGTGCTGGGCGGCCGCATCATGGATGTCGATGAGGTTGTTGCCCTGATCCGGGGGGAGACCATCGGGCCGTTTGCCGATTTTCGCTCCAAAAAGGGCAAACCCTTTTCCGCATCGATCCGGCTGCATAATTCAAAGGTCGAGTTTATCTTTGCCGATGCTACCGATCAGCTTGATATTGAAGAGATCAAAAGACAGGAGCCCCTGGGCAAGTCCCCCATTGATCAGACCCGGGTCTTTGAAACACCGGCCGCCTTTATGTCGGAATCGGCCTTGACCGGCGACAAGGACAAGGGCCTGCGCATATCAAAAATGATCCTTGGCCGCCGTATTGACCAGGACCATATCTCCCAGTTGCTTTCCAGGGGAAAAACGGAGCTTATCACCGGTTTTATCTCCAAAAAGAAACGGCCCTTTGACGCCTTTCTTCTCCTTGACGACAAGGGTAAGCTGGGGTTTGAGTTTCCGCCGAGGAAGAGACGGGGCCAGGGGAAGAAGAGCGGAAAATAGAAAATCACCGTAAGTGATCAGGGGCACCGCATCTTCGCACGGTCGCGACTGTCCGCATAGTGGGCTATAGCGGCCAGTCGCGCCTGCACGAATCTACGGCACCCCTGATCACTTAAAGGATTAAGATATATAAAAACAAATAGTTACAAATTCTGTAACCAGTTATAAATCACCGTAAGTGGTGAGCAAGGGATTGTATGAGAAAACTGAAGAAAGAATACCTTGAAAAAGGCGGGCGGGAGCTGGCCGCTGCCTGTGCCCGGGTTGCCGATGCCACCAAGGCGGAAGACCTTGTTGTCCTTGATGTGCGTGGGCTGTCGTCGTTTACGGATTATTTCGTCATTATGAGCGGTCGTTCCACCCGCCATGTTCAGGGATTGGCCGAGGCCATCGAAGAAGAGTTGCGGTCCAAGCGGGTATCAAGTAAACATAGTGAAGGACTCCGGGACGGCATCTGGGTGTTACTGGATTTTAACGATGTGGTTGTTCATATCTTTTACCGGGACAAACGCGCTTTTTATGATCTGGAAGGGTTGTGGCATGACGCCCCGAGAATTCCGTTATCGGAGCTGCTTTCCTGACCAGTCCGGCTGGTTCGGATTTTCAGAGCGCATGTTCAGATCACAGTCGGAACAATATATGAAAATAACACCAAATAACGGGTAACTTTCCTAAGGCACCCACAAAGAAACGGGGCCGGCAATGCAGAAACATACCAATACTCCACTTCTTCTTGCTATCCTCGATGGCTGGGGCGTGGCCGAAGACGGGCCGACAAATGCCGTTTTTGTCGCCGATACGCCGAACATGGATCGGTGGCAAAAAGAGTATCCCCACACCACCCTCATCGCCCATAATGGCATGGTCGGGCTGCCAGAAGGGCAGATGGGCAACTCCGAAGTCGGCCATCTCAATATCGGCGCCGGTCGTATCGTCTATCAGGACTACACCCGCATCAACCTGGCCGTCAAAACGGGTGAGCTGGCAGAAAATCCTGTCCTGACCGATGTGATGGACAGGGTACTTGCAGCCGGCAGCGGGCTGCATCTGCTCGGCCTTCTTTCCGATGGCGGGGTCCATTCCCATATCCGGCATCTCTTTGCCCTGCTTGCCATGGCCAAGGCCAGGGGATTGACCAGGGTCTATGTCCACTGCTTCATGGACGGCCGGGATACGCCGCCCTCTTCGGGGCGTGAATATATGAAACAGTTGCTGGCCGAGATGAAACGGATTGGCTGCGGCCGGGTCGCGACCATCAGCGGCCGCTTCTGGGCCATGGACAGGGACCGACGCTGGGACCGGGTGGAAAAGGCCTGGCAGGCCATGGTCCACGGTCAGGGAATCACTGCGGTCGACCCACTCCAGGCGGTTACAGATGCCTATCAGCGGGGCGAGACCGATGAATTTATTGTTCCCACCGTGCTTGTCAGGGAGGACGAAACCCCGGTGGCCAGGATCAGCGATAATGACGGGGTGATCTTTTATAATTTCCGCGCCGACCGAGCCAGGGAGCTGTGCCACGTCTTTGGTGACCGGGAATTTGACGAGTTTGATCCCGACCCCCGTCCCCGCCTGCTTGAACTGGTGACCATGACCGAATATGAGGCGGATTTCACCTTTCCCGTTGCCTTTCCGCCCCAGGTCCTGACTCATATCCTCGGCGAGGAGCTGAGTCGGCACGGTGTGCATCAGCTGCGGATTGCGGAAACGGAAAAATATGCCCATGTCACCTATTTTTTCAACGGCGGCAGGGAAAAACCGTTTCCCGGCGAGGAGCGCATTCTCATCAATTCCCCCCGGGAGGTGGCCACCTATGATCAAAAGCCGGAGATGAGTGCCGAAGAGATTACCGATGCCCTGCTGGCGGCGCTTGAAAAAAACAGGCAGGCCGGAACTCCGATAGAGGTGGTGATCCTGAATTTTGCCAATGGTGACATGGTTGGCCATACCGGTGTCCTGGAGGCGGCGGTCAGGGCGTGTGCGACCGTGGACCGGTGCCTGGGGCGGATACGCGCCTATATGAAGAAATGTGGCGGCATCATGCTGGTAACCGCTGATCACGGCAATGCCGAGCAGATGGTCGATCCCGAGACCGGCGAACCCTATACCGCCCATACCCTCAACCCGGTACCCCTTGTTCTGGTGGCCGACCGGTTTAAAGAGTGCCGCCTGCAGGACGGCGGCGCCCTGAAGGATATTGCCCCGACCATGCTGACCATCCTTGGTCTGCCCATCCCTGAAGAAATGAAAGAAGGGGAAAATCTTCTTCAGTGCTGAAACCGTGGCAGGACAAGCGGTGACATCCGGCAGGCAAGGCAGTCTCCATCCGGGTCTGCAGGAGATAGAGTATCGCGTCCAGGGCCTGTGTAAACGATTCGGCGACTATCAGGTGCTTTCTGATGTCTCCTTTTCCCTGTATACGGGTGAAATTTCCGGCCTGATCGGCCCCAACGGCGCTGGCAAGTCAACCCTTCTCGAATGCATGACCGGGCTGCTACCCGTTGATGCCGGCACAATCAGTTGGCGGGGCAGGGAGCTTGCCCTTGCCGACCGCCGCCGCTATCTCTGGTATCAGCCCGATGATGCCCTGCCCTTTGCCAGGCAGCGGGTGCGGGCGATTTTATCCTTTTTTTGCCGGATGCACGACAGGGATGGGCGCGATGTTGCGGAACTGGTCACCGGTCTCGAGCTGGCGCAGGTTTTGGCAAAACCGCTCCATACCCTGTCAAAGGGATACCGCCGCCGGGTCCTTCTTGCCCTGGCCCTGCTGTCCCGGCAACCTCTTCTACTTCTGGATGAACCCTTTGACGGTTTTGATCTCAGGCAGTCGCTCTCGGTGATGGAACTTCTGCGCCGCTGGAAAAAGGAGAGAACCATGCTCCTGTCCATTCATCAGCTTTCCGAGGCGGAAAAGATCTGTGACCGCTTCCTTCTGCTCGATCAGGGCAGGATGCCGGCCATCGGCACCCTTGAAGAGCTGGCCATG
>JALVAI010000009.1 GCA_027011235.1 Desulfobulbaceae bacterium | reverse complement strand
GGCAAGGACCAGCATCCCCTTGGCAAGGGTTTTGTTGTCCGCCCTCGGCAACAGAAGTTTATAAACGGTCTCGTCATAGGACGTATGGGCATTGGTATCGGCCCCAAACCCCATGCCGATGGATTGGAAGTATTGGATCAGGGTACCGGGCGGGAAATGGCTGGTGCCGTTGAACACCATATGCTCAAGATAGTGGGCTAGGCCGCGCTGCTCATCGGTCTCGTTAAGTGATCCGGCCTGAACATCGAGGTACAGGGCCACCCGGCCTTCGGGCTCTCTGTTCTTTTTGATGACATAACGGACTCCGTTGGCCAGTGAGCCAAAGACCAGGGACGGGTCAGGGGAGAGATCACTTGTGTCCTGGGGAAAGCCGTGGCTGATGCAGCGGCCATTGCCGGCAATGTTCCTGACCGGGGCCTGCATTGTACAGGCAGAGACAAGAACAAGAAAAATTGGAAATACAAAGGAGACAAGAGATGATGCCTTCCTGAATATTTGCTCTCTGATTGTCAGCATGACATAACTCCATCGCTACAACCGGTTGTACGGCTGGATGATTTTTTTCTTTTCTTTATGGAGAATTGCTTGCTCTTCCCCATAAAACACTGTTTATCTGAAATAGCCTGCGAAGTGATGCAGTTTCGGACTATTTTCATCATTTATTGTGGCTGGGAGGATAAAATATGGTCCAGCTATGCTGGTTTATCTGAAAACAGCGCAAAGCGCCTAATTAATGCCTTACTCCTTAATTCCTGCCATAAAAAACAGGTAAGCGTAGACTCCGAGAAAATTTCATAAAGAAAAACCAGCTATTTTAACCGATTGTCTTGTTATATTGCACATGGAACATAATTGTTGCATGCCCTGTAGGGGCGAATTTATTCGCCTTAGGAAAGCGTTATTTTATCTGGAATGGTTTCCCCAAGGCGGCTGAAGCCGCCCCTACAGACTTGGGTTGCGGGCAACGCCCGCATTAGGAACAGCACACCATATGCAGAAAATATATCACAAAAATACCATAACCAGAGGCTGAACACATGGAAATTAACGGCACAACAGCTCTTGTTCTTGGGGCTTCCAGGGGAATCGGCCTGGCAATTGCGAGAAAACTGGCAGCAAGAGGCGTCCACCTCTTTCTGCCCTGGTATGACTGGCCCGAATCCGTCAGAGCAATGGAAGAAGAGTTTTCCGGCATGGGCCAGGACCACGTCTGTATCAAGGCCGACCTGCGAAACAAGGAAGACGTCAACAGGATCGCGCAGTTGATTGAACGGGAAACGGGCAGCCTCGATATCCTCATCAACAACATTGAACGCGGCGGCATGCCGGTTGTACACGGCCCTTACACGCTTGCGGTCAACAGCGACCAATGGCAGCGGGAAATGGAGACAACTCTGCATGCCAAATGGATGGTGTTCAACAGTTGCCTGCCCCTGCTGCAGAGGGCAAAACAGGCCTGTGTCATCAATATCTCATCCATTGCCGCCCTGACGGGACGGGCCGGCATTGCCGGTATTCTCTTTAATGATGGATATGCGGCCGCCAACCGGGGAATAGAGACATTGACACAGACCTGGGCCAGGATTGGCGCCCCTTCCATACGGGTCAACGAGCTTATGCTCGGAATAATCGACAGCCGGCACGGCAGGAACACCAGGGGATGGGGGATACTGACGGCAAAGGAAAGGAAACAGCTCCTCGATCACACCCTGCTCCAGCGTACCGGCAGGCCGGAAGAAGTCGCCCAGGCCGTCCTTTTTCTGCTGGAACAGGCAGATTTCATGACCGGCTCCACCCTGCGCCTGGACGGAGGCTTTGTCCTCGGCAGCGAGCGGGTCCCGGCAATGCCGCCGGGAATACTTGAAGATTGAACCGGCAATCTGCAAAAAAACTTAAATTTCCAGGGCCCAATCCGGAATGTGATGGAGGATATAATCAGAGACAACGTCTTTTTCCTCTGATTTATCAACCGGCCCGACTTCGGAGAGAACTTCTTCAAAATCAAACCAGCAGATTTCCTTGTCCTCCTTGTTATAAACCGTCAGGATACGATGATCAGGCCTTTCGATATCCTCTTCTTCCTGGATGGCTGCTACAATCTGCAACGCCTCTTCATAGGGCAGAAAACGAATTTCTTCCTCACTCATTGTTTACTCCAAAGCCTTGCACACAGCTTGCTTGCAATTTTCATAACAGGAAAAGAACCTTGTCAGGTCATTTCATTTGTTGCCATACAACCTGCCCGGATAAAAAACGGGCATAATGAAACGACAAGGCAGACGAGACGATTGTCCAGGATGGCGGACAAACAGCACACTCACCACGGACATGCCGGCAACAGAAAAAGGGCGAGAAGACAACAGTCAACTCGCCCTGAATAAAACAATTTTCCTGTTATGCGGGTTTGACAACGGCGCCGGACCTAATGCACCGGGTGCAGGCGTTTATCCTCACGACCTGTCCTTTATCGGTAACCGTTCGTACTTTCTGGATATTCGGCAGCCAGCGCCGACGGTTCTTGTTATGGGCATGACTGACGTGATTGCCGGTAGCCGGACCTTTGCCACAGATTTCACACTTTCTGGCCATAATATATTCTCCTCTCAAGGGGTATTTTTTCGTAAATTTTTTATATTTACCATTTTTGGGGTGAAATGCAAGGTTTTTCCCTTTGATATTTATGGCCCCGGTAATAAAACGGATGGCAATAACAAGGAATACTGGCCGCGAAACTACCAATAGAGCAACCGGTCAAGTAATGGTTCACCGGGCTGGGGAATGGGATCTTCTTCACTGAGCTGAAGACCAAGCATCTGCAGACTGTGGGCGTCCAGACAGAGACGTTTCTCATACACGGCCAAAATTGTGGCATCACCCGGTCTGACCAACCGGATGGAGAGGTACATAACCCTGTCTGCCAGGGTATAGGTGCCGACAACAACTGCCTGGGCCCGTTGTTTTTCCTTCAACTCCATCAGGTCGCGGGAAAGCATGAACTCTCCTTCCCCCTGGTTGATGACAACATTGCCGCGCAACTTGATTTCTTTAACAACAAAGCCCTGCCTGACAAATTCGGCCCCAATGGAATTTTGCAGACTGCGGGCAAAACTGGAAGTGCTTTTCAGGTTATCGTTATTGACCGGAGTGGTGATAAAAACCGGTTGCTCGGGCTGACGCGGCAACAGCGGCGGCATTGACCGGGCAATCAGGGTATCGGAAATATTTGCACCCAGGGAGACGAGGTTGACATCCGCCCCCAACAGTTGTTCAAGAGGTGTGCAGTTCAATCGGCTGCAGCCGGCAAGGGCGGCGGCAAGGAGCAAAACAGCACACAAGAAGAGGCAATGCTTCATAATTGTCGGCCGGATATTGGAAGGTTGAGGGCCGGATACCCATTCACCAGGGGCGAGGTCATCGAACAATCGTTTATCCATGCGTTATCAAAAAACGAACGTTAAAACCCGGAGCTGGTCAGTTCAATTTCACCTGCGGGCCGGGTCGGCTGATACTGCCAGAAATCAAGGTCGTTGATATAATAAATATCTGATTTCCGCATCAGATAGAGGTTGTTATCGACCATTGAAGTGGTCACGATTATCTCGTAATGGCCATTGGTCACCTCGGTTGACCACAGGGCATCGGCACCGGCAGCAGCTGCGATGGCACCAATCTCCCAGGGGGCATTGCGAAAAACCATGATCCCGGTAGTCAGGGCTGTCAGCACTCCTGGCTGTGGCCATTGATAACGACTGGCCCGGTGATAAACCACCTGGATTTTATAGTCGACCACCAAGCTGTCTTTCTCCTTTTTGGCCCTGGTCGGCACACCGAAATTGACCAATCGGCTGGTGAGCAGATCATTGAACGCCTCGTCAAAGGCAAAGGTCCCACCCTTGCCACAGCCTGCCGGTTGACCGCAACTGTGTTCAACATAGACCGGAATATCCAGTAATCCATTATTGACAAGAACAGCGTTTATCTGACCGGCAACATCATCTGCCAACACCTGCCAGTGGTAGGCAGCCTGCATCTTTCGCTGCTCACTGAAAGTATAACTGCTCGGCTGCGGGATACGGGAACAACCTGCCACAAGAACAACAGCCAGACAAAGTAAACAACGCTTTCCCATATTCCCTCCCCTGTTCAATATCGCATCCCGGCCCCTGATTTACAAAACCGGCGCTCCAGGCCATTTTGGGGGCTTATCTCAACCGGATGCAATACAAAAAAATGGTAAAAAAAAAGATTGG
>JALVAI010000008.1 GCA_027011235.1 Desulfobulbaceae bacterium | reverse complement strand
CCTGGCAATGGGCGGGCATTCTCCGGGCCCGGCTTCAGGGAACTCATGCTCCAGAAAAAATGCGTACAGGTCCCGGATGATCCGTTGCGCCTTTTCAAACTCGTTATGCACCCGCTGGTTGCGATATACATTATCATAGAGAAAGGCGCGCATCTCGGTGATGGTGTCTGTCATGCGGCTGCTCAAGTGCAAATGGCCATCATCCTGCTCCAGGGTGGAGGTCACCAGGTCACGGACCATGGAATCAATGCGGCGGGAGGAATCATCGCCGACAACCGCACGCAAATGGGCAGGCAGATCGGTCTTTTCTATCATGCCCGCCCGGATGGCATCGTCCATGTCGTGGTTGACATAGGCCATAATGTCCGCCACCCGCACCACCTTTCCCTCCATGGTCGCTGGCAGTTCACTTGTATCAGCCGGCAGAATATCCCTGTATCCCTTGGAGTGTTTCAAAATACCGTTTCTCACCTCCCAGGTCAGGTTCAGGCCCTTACCGTGATCTTCCAGAAAATCAACAACCCGCAAGCTCTGCCGATAATGCTTGAAGCCGCGGGGATGGAGCTTGTTAAGGCTGAATTCTCCGGCATGACCAAAGGGGGTGTGACCCAGATCATGGCCAAGGGCAATCGCCTCGGTCAGGTATTCATTTAAGCGCAGACAGACGGCAATGGTGCGGGCGATCTGCGAGACTTCCAGCACATGGGTCAGGCGGGTCCGGTAATGGTCTCCGGCCGGGGCGAGAAACACCTGGGTTTTATGTTTGAGCCGGCGAAAGGTTTTCGAATGAATAATCCGGTCGCGATCACGTTGAAAAACTGTCCGCAGGTCACAGGTGTCCGGTTCCTTGTGCAGGCGGCCCCTGGAATTAACGCTGCAACAGGCGTGGGGCGAAAGCATGGCCTGCTCCTGTTTTTCAAGCTGACAACGAATTGACGGACCCATGATGTTCTTCCGGATTATGGCGCCTCAAGGAAGCGGTTCGATTCAAATGGCAGAAAAAGACGAAACATTCCCGTAATCAGCTCTTCTTAGCAGGCCGGAGCGGCTGAAACAAGTTTTTTTCTTCCCTTGCGGGAGCGAAACCGGCAAGACAGTCCGCCAGCAACACCGCCAGATGGGAAACCGTAACCGGCAGATCATGTTCAACCCTACCCTGCTGCCACTGCATCAGGCAGCCGGAACAGGTGGTCACCACCAGGTCTGGATCGCCTTCCAGGCCTGCCTCCGCGCATTGCCTGAAAATAGTTGCAGACATCTCCGGGTAACCGAGATGAAAAAGGCCGCCCTGGCCGCAACATTTTGGCCCGGTCGGCGGCTCGACCCGCTCCACATTGGCAATGCGATCGATCAGCCGGCGCGGGTTCTCCCGGCCGGCAGCGCTGTGGCGGAGATGGCAGGGATCGTGATAAAAAACTTTCCTCGCCTGCCCGCTTTTCAGCCGCAACTCCGGCTGCCCGAGAAAAAAGGTGGCAAACTCGACCACCCGGTCGGCAAACGCGCGGGCCTTTGCCAATCGTTCCGAATCCCCTGCAAAAAGCTCGGGATAGCGGGCAAGATGGCTGGAACAGGAGGCGCAGGAGGTGAGGATGGGCCCGCTGTCTCCGGCAAAGGCAAGAATATTATTCCAGGCCAGCTCCCGGGCCTCATCCTCTTTGCCCGCGGCCCAGGCGGCCAGCCCGCAGCAGCCGGCTCCGGCGGGAACGTGAAGGCCATACCCGGCGCTACCGGCCAGGCGACCGGTGGCCCGGGCAACGGATGGCTGCAGGTATCGGGCCAGGCAACCGGGAAAGTAGGAAAGAGCTTTGCCCGTTTTTTTTTCCTGGAAGTTCTCCCCTTCCGGCAGCTCCGTTACCGGGACTTCAAGAAGACCAAGTTTCAGGCGCAGGCCGGAACGGGCCGGCAGGGCGCAAATACGCCGCAGGCTGATCCCGGCCCGAACAAGTTTTGCCAGCAAACCGGGGCGGGCCAGCACCTTGCGGACAACCGTCTTTTGCAGGGAATGGGGGCCGTAAAACTGAGGGAACCGCGCCCGTGCTCCGGCAATCATGGTGGTAATGGGCAGGTTCCGGGAACATGCCTGCTCGCAGGCGCCGCAGAGCAGGCATTGGGAAAAGATATTCTGAAAATGACGGGAGGGCTCTCCTGCAAACGGCAGGGAGAGCAGATGCATCTTGCCGCGGGCGGTCAGCGATTCACGGGGATCGACCCGAAACACCGGACAGACCACGGTGCAGGCGCCGCATTTGGCACAGCTAAGATGTGCCGCACGATCAACCATTGGGCCTGTTGATCGCGAAACAAAACTTTCCTCTCACGGCTGCCAGAGAAGATAGGCCTTGATAAAGGGATCAAGACCGCCGTCAAGCACCGCATCCACATTACCCTCTTCCTGGTTGGTCCGGTGATCTTTAATCATCCGGTAGGGCTGGAGGACATAGGAACGGATCTGACTGCCCCAGGCGATTTCCTTTTTATCTCCGTGCAGGTCCTCCTGGGCCTGGGCCTGTTCTTCTTTTTCCTTTTCATACAGCCTGGCCATCAGCATCTTCATGGCCATGTCCTTGTTCCGGTGCTGGGAACGCTCGTTCTGGCACTGGACCACAATGCCGGTGGGCAGATGGGTGATGCGAATGGCCGAATCGGTCTTGTTGACATGCTGGCCGCCGGCCCCTGACGCCCGGTAGGTGTCTATGCGCAGGTCTTTTTCATTGATATCCACCTCGATGGTATCGTCAAGCTCGGGCAGGACCATGACCGAGGCAAAGGAGGTATGCCGCCGGCCAGAGGCATCAAAGGGCGATATCCGTACCAACCGGTGAATCCCCACCTCGGAGCGCAGGTAGCCGTAGGCGTATTTGCCCTTGATCAGGATGGTCACGCTCTTGGTGCCAGCCTCGTCCCCGGGCAGATGGTCCAGGATATCGGCCGCAAAACCCCTGCGTTCCGCCCAGCGCAGGTACATGCGCATCAACATGCCCACCCAGTCCTGGGCCTCGGTGCCACCGGCGCCGGCATGGATGACAAGGATGGCATTACTGGTGTCATGCTCGCCAGTAAACATACACTCCAGCTCAACCTGGTCAATACGTTCCCGCAGACCGGCAAGGCTGTCAACCACCTCCTGATAGGTGTCCATGTCTTGCTCTTCCACGGCCATGTCCAGGAGCATTTCGGTTTCCTCCAGGTCATCGTAATTCTTCTCCCAGACGGAAATAATGTCCTGAAGCTGGCCCAGCTCTTTTTGCACCTTTCTGGCCCTGGCGAGATCATTCCAGAAATCGGGCTCCAGGGTCTCGGCTTCCCGCTGCTCAACAAGCTCTTTTTTGCCGGCCAGGTCAAAGATGCTCCTTCAGGGCCAGCATCCTGCCCTTGAGATCATGCAGTATCTGTTTGGATTCCGCCGCTTCTGTCAAATCAGCCATTGGGACATACTCCTTATTCATCAGGTTCAGCGCTCTGTAAAATCCGCTGAAAAATATATTGTAAACTTTCCGGCTGTATCTCTCAACAAAAAGATGGGAGAAATCAACAGGAGACAGTACCCGGATCAACCGGCCTGGCAGGCGCTGATTTATCCTGGTCCCGACCGCAACAATATAATGCCTTCCTACGGTATTCTGATTGCGAGCAAAGGTTGCCTAAGGCGGGTTTTACCCACAACCCAAATCTGTAGCCTGTAGGGGCGGCTTCAGCCGCCTTGGGGAGGCATACCAGATAAAATGACGCTTTCCTAAGGCGAATAAATTCGCCCCTACAGCACATACAACAATTATATTGCATGTGCAGCATAACGAATCAATCGGTTAAAATAACTCGTTTTCCTTTATGAAATTTTCTTGTTTTTCATGACAGGAATTCAGGAGTAAGGCACTAAGACTGGTATGAAATCCTCAAATACTCTTCTCTGCCAGCTGACGCGGCCGCACTATCTCCACCAGTTCAGCCCGGTCGGGACCAAATTTTTTCCAGGCCCCGGAAACGACAAACCGTGCCAGAGCGGCTGTGGGCATAAGCTTTCCATTTGCTGGAATGGCAACCCTGCCGCCGGCAAGATAGAAGACAAATTCCTCTATGCCAGTATTATGGCCGACCAGCAGGACCCGGCCAACATATTTTGGCAGGGAACGCACGATCTGCAGCAGCTCATCAAGTCCGCCTTCATAGATTGCCGGATTTTCGATAACCTCCGCCGCAATATGCATGCCCTCCGCGGCAAGGCGCGCCGTCTCACGGGCGCGTACGGCAGGAGAGGAAAGAATGATCTCGGGAACAATCCCCTGGCCATCCATCCAGGCGCCCATCCGGACAGCGCTCTTTCTCCCCCGTTTTTTCAGGGGCCGATGAAAATCATCAACGGGCTTGCTCCAGTCCGATTTTCCATGGCGCAGGATCAGCAGCTCTCTTTTCATGGTCCTCCCCTTGTGGGCAAACGTAATTTTACCTTCTCTAACCACCAGTACAGCATCTAACTATATTTTCAATATTTTTTTAATCAAACCTAAATCCTGCAGTTTAGTTGAAAAAAGTTCATGGAAATGGTAAAGATATTATACTGTTAAG
>JALVAI010000007.1 GCA_027011235.1 Desulfobulbaceae bacterium | reverse complement strand
TGCAGGTTATGATCGACAAACTCCACGGTAACCACTCCCTGGGCATGGGAAACAGACCTGACCGTGCCGGCCCCCAAAATCCTGTGGCTGACCCGCATGCCCCCTGTCATGGTGAACTATTTGCTGTTGTTCTTCGGTGAGCTGCATATCTTGATCAAAAAATAAGGTCACGCCTGTTGTTGCATATGCTGTAGGAATGAATTTATCCCGGCCTTTAACCCATTGAATTACCAGGATACCATGAAAATTTCGCGGCTAAAGCCGCTCCCACAAAATTACTCCATCCTACTGCCTGTATTTTCCCTTTCCCTCACCCTAACCTTGCAATTTTTCCAGTGCTGTGCAAGGATTGTTGGCTTAAGAAAATAATGGTTGTTCATTTTCCCTCACACCTCCAGGAGAATCACATGTCCGAGTTCACCAATGTCACCGTTGTAAAAAAGGCCAACAGCTACTTTGACGGTCAGGTCACCAGCCGGACCATAAAATTCAACGATGGCAGCCGCAAGACCCTGGGTATCATGCAGCCCGGCGATTATGAATTTGGTACTACGGAAAAGGAAATCATGGAAATCCTGGCCGGGGAGCTGGAAATCCTTTTGCCAGGTGCGGACACATGGCAAAAGATCACCGCCGGAGAATCCTTTACGGTCCCGGCCAATTCAAAATTTTCGCTCAAGGTCAAGACCCTGACTGATTACTGTTGTTCCTATATCAACGAGTAGTCCTCCGATTTTAAAAAAATATTCTGCCGATCCGCTCCGGCAACCCATCTTTTTTCAGGTCAGGTTCGGAAGTTCCATTCCTGCAGAATAATTGCGGTAACCCGCCTGAGATGGTACCATTACCGCCATGGAAAACTCGGCGCAAATCACTGCCGCCCCAGGGCAATTCCTCTGGCAGGACACCTGGTCAACCGTCTGGTCCAGGAGAAAATACCTCCTGTTGCTGGCCACTATCCCCCTGCTGCTGACACTCTTCTTTTCCTGGTCGGCTTTTCATTATGGGACCCCGGGTTTTCGCGTTGATAAAACCCAGCACGGCCTCCATGTCTCCACGGTCTTCCAACAGAACAACCCGGTCAGGCCCGGCGACCTGATTATTGCCATCAACAACGAACCTTACCCGGACATCCTGGGTCATCTGGCGCTGCATCCCAAGTCTCCCGCCCAGGTTCCCGTTTCCATCACGGTCAAAAGAAACAACCAAACCATTACCCTTGCACCTCGCCTGTCTGCACTCACCTGGCCGCTTTACTTTTCCATTGTCTGGCCCCACCTTCTGCTGATCTCACTCTTTCTTCTACTGGGCGTTCCGGCCCTGTACCGCGCACCGGCAAAAGAACCGGCCGGTCTCTTCTGGTTCCTGCTCTGCTGGTTCGCGACCACATTTGCCACCACCCTGCCCTCAAATTTCGGTCTTCTGCAACCCAAAATAATTTCGCTGAGTTTTTTCGCCATCACCACCTCCAACTGGCTGGCTTTTGCCTCTTTTGCCCATTTCACCTGCCGATTCCCTCTGGAAAGGGACCTGTGCAACCAAAGACCGTGGCTGGTGATCCTTCTCTATACCATGCCGCCCCTTCTGGCCCTGACGCCGACCCTCTATTATGGAGGAATAAGCAGCTCCTTTTTCAGCAATCTGCAACGATTTCGCAACCTCGCTCTGCCTGTTATCATCCTGAGCTCTTTTGGCAAGCATTTCATTGATCTGCGCCATCTCAAATCTCCCTTTGCAAAAAATCAGGTTAAACTCACCCTGGCCGCCTACTGGCTGACCTTTGCCCCCTACTTCTTTTTCTACCTGCTCCCCAACCTTGTCCATGACCGGCCTCTGATCTCTTTCCGTATCGTTCTGTTAACCGCTACCATTCTGCCGGCAGCCTACCTGGTCGCCCTGCTCCGCTACCGACTGCTCGGGGTTGACCGGCTCATCAGCCGCATCCTTGCCTATTTTATCACCATCTCCCTGCTGACCCTCTGTTACGGCCTGCTGCTGGCCCTGATCAAACAATGGTTTTTCGGTCGGCAAAAAATATCTGAAGGGCTTTTTCTACTCTTTCTCCTTGCCATCGCCCTTACCCTCAATCCCCTGGTCAACCAGTTGCAACGAGTTATCGACCATGCCTTTTTCAGGTATCGGACAAACGACAATCTCCTCCTGTACACATTCAGCCAAAAACTGGCATCCACTCTGGAGTTTGACGACCTGATCTCCCTGATCATCAATGAGCTGCCGCAGCAACTCCAGGTCACGAAAAGCGGGCTGCTACAGCTCGAAGAGTACCGTTACCGCCTGTATCCGGCAACCAGGTCCCTGGATGCTCTCCTGCAGCCGGAATGTGCAATTATCCGCTTGTTCAACCAGGGCCTTCAGGTCATCTTCAGTCGGGAAGAACAGGGTAACGAACCACTTGATTCCGAGCTGCGCAGTCTGCACCAGGCAGGATTCGACCTTGCCCTACCACTCCGGGGCAAGGCAACACCCCTGAGCGGGATTCTTCTGCTTGGTCCGCGCAAGGACGGGGGGCTGTTTCGGGAGGACGATATCCGCTTGCTGGCCACCCTGGCCAACCAGATCACCATTGCCCTGAAAAACAGCCTCCATTATACGTCAATGATCAAGGGCAAACAGCAGCTTGAAATCCTGTTTTCCAAGGTTGTTCAGACAGAAAAAATGGCGGCCCTTGGCGAGATGAGTGCCACCCTGGCCCACGAGATAAAAAACCCGCTCGGCATTATCCGCAGTTCAGCCCAATACCTTGCCGAGGCCAAACGATCCGACGAAATCACTCAGGAAATGCTGGCTTATATCATTGATGAGGTTGACGGGTTAAATGTCATTCTCTCCAACATCCTTGGCCTGGCAAAATTCAAAGCCCCCCTCTTCAGGCCCATCGATCTCCAGAAAGAACTGGTGCTACTCTGTGACCAGTGGCGACATTCCACTGATCATAACCGGGACATTCACCTGCATTGCAGGATTGAGGAACACCTGCCTCTTTGCTACGGTGATCTGCAGCAGCTTCGCCAGGTGCTGCTCAATCTGCTGCGCAACAGTGAAGATGCCCTGGCCGGACCGGGAAATATCTTGATTGAGGTACGAAAAAAAGGAAAATTTGTTCTCATCGAGGTTGCCGATGACGGGCCGGGAATTGCCAAGGAACATATGGATGAGCTGTTTGGCAAATTTTTCACAACCAGGGAAGACGGACTCGGCCTGGGGTTGACGGTCTGCAAACAGATTATTCATGCCCATCACGGCAAAATAACCATAAGTAACAGAAAAACAGGCGGGGCCAGGGTGCAGATTCAACTGCCCCTGCAGCCGAAGGCCTTTTCCCAACTGGATATAAAGGACGATAAGAACCAATGAAGGCAAAAATTCTGATACTTGATGATGAACCCCGGATGTGTCGTCTGCTGGAGCTGGTCCTGAAGGAAGAGGGATATACCGTCAAAACGGCAGCCGATGGCAGAGAGGGCATTATCTGCTGGCAGCAGTGGCAGCCGGACCTGGTGATCAGCGACCTGAAAATGCCGAAAATGGATGGACTCGAGGTCCTGCGGTACCGCAATGGTCATTTCCCAGGAACACCCTTTATCCTGCTCACCGCTTTTGGCACTGTCAAAACAGCAGTGGCAGCCATAAAGGAGGGTGCCTTTGATTATATCACCAAACCCGTGGATCATGAACAACTGCGCGATCTGGTTGCCAGGGCCCTGGAAGTACACGGGCCACGTCCAAGCCAACGGATGGTCGGCAGCTCGGCGGCCATGCGTGCCCTGCATAAAGAAATTGCCCTGGCCGCAGCCAGTGACGCCACGGTCCTGATCACCGGCGAATCGGGGACCGGCAAGGAACTGGTCGCCCGGGCTGTGCATGATGGTTATGGTGGGGAAAAATCTCCGTTTGTCCGGATCAACTGCCCGGCCATCCCGGCGGAGCTGCTGGAAAGCGAGCTGTTCGGACATGTCCAGGGGGCCTTTACCGGGGCTACAAAAGATCGAAAAGGGGCCTTTGTTGCCGCTGACGGCGGCACCCTGTTTCTTGATGAAATAGGCGATCTGCCCCTGTCCCTGCAGCCCAAACTTCTGCATGCGGTAGAACAAAAACTGATTGCGCAGGTGGGGACAACCACTCCCAAAAAAATTCAGGTAAAAATCATCACCGCCACCAATCGCAACCTGGAAGCAATGATCAAGGATGACCTGTTCAGGGAGGACCTCTACTATCGGCTCAACACCCTGACCCTGCGCCTGCTGCCTTTGCGGGAACATAAAGAAGATATCGAGGAACTGGCCCTTTTTTTCATGGAACAATTCCGCAGAAAAAACGGCAGCCCGCCAATCCGGCTCCACCCGGAAGCCCTTGCCCGCATGCGTGCCTATGACTGGCCAGGCAATATCCGAGAACTGGGCAATGTCATTGAACGGGGCTGCCTGCGGGCTGACAAGGGTGCTTTCACTGAGGACCTGCTCCCGAAAAAGATGATCGCAACCGAAAACAACACGAACAATGGACCGGCATCAACAGCTCCCCTTGATCTCATCGGCCAGGAACGCGACCTGATTATGCAGGCCCTTGAGC
>JALVAI010000006.1 GCA_027011235.1 Desulfobulbaceae bacterium | reverse complement strand
GGCCGAAGAGGCGAGCCGTTCCAAGTCCAATTTTCTGGCCAATATGAGCCATGAGATTCGCACGCCCATGAATGCCATTATCGGCATGACCAGGTTGATTAAGGAGACCGATCTGGATCCTCTGCAGAAAAAGTATATCAGCAGGATAGAAACCTCATCCACCATGCTGCTGGGATTGCTCAACGGCATCCTGGACTTTTCCAAGATCGAGGCAGGCCAGTTGCTGCTCGAAGAGCAGCCCTTTCTCCTGGAGACCCTGCTTGATAATGTCTACTCCACCATGATCGGCCTGGCCAGGAACAAAAACCTCGCCCTGCTCATTGACCGGGACGAGAATGTGCCGGCGGCCTTTATCGGTGATGCCGTCAGACTGGGACAGATCCTGATCAACCTGGTGGGCAACGGCATCAAGTTCACCGACCAGGGAGAGGTCGGTATCCATGTGTCCATGGACGAGGACGCATCAACCGAGGAACGGGTCATCCTCCATTTTGCTGTCAGCGATACCGGCATTGGCATCCCCAAGGACAAACAGCGTTATCTCTTCCAGAGCTTTCAGCAGGCAGACAGTTCCATCTCAAGACGCTACGGCGGCACCGGCCTTGGCCTGGCCATTTCCCGGCAGCTGGTCCAGCTCATGGGCGGCCAGATCAGTCTGACCTCCACCGAAGGGCTTGGCTCTACCTTCTCGTTTACCATAGCCCTGCCACCCTGTTCCACAGAAGAGGTGAAGAAGACCTGTCAGCTTGACAGGGGCCAGCAAAGCAAAGTCACCGGCCTGAGCGTTCTGCTGGTCGAGGATAACGAGGCCAACCGTGAACTGGGGACCATCCTCCTGGAATCGTCCGGTCAGCGGATCCAGGTGGCGGAACATGGGTTGCGGGCCCTGGAGCTGCTGGCCGATACCGATTTTGACGTGGTGCTCATGGACGTGCAGATGCCTGAGATGGACGGGGTGACCGCCACCCGGGTCATCCGGGCCGTGGAAGAGGGCAGGCAGCCGGAGACACGGCTTACCGGCGAGCTGCTCACAAAATTACAACAGCGGCTTGGTGGAGGGCATGTGCCGATTATCGCCCTGACCGCCCATGCCATGGATTCCGACCGGGCCAGGTGTCTGGATGCGGGTATGGATGAATACCTGACCAAGCCCTTTCAGCCGGAACAGGTGGTGGAGGTCTTGCAGAGGTTCGGCGGCAAAGAGAGGGCAGCGGATGCTCCGCCCGCCGCCGATGAACCGGTATCTCCGGCGGCCGACGGGCCAGGGATAACAGAGGATATCGGCAGCCGGGTTCGGAACCATTTGAGCGCCACCTACAAATTGCAACCCGAGCAGGTTGATCAATTACTGGTCACCTCGGCCCGGAGCCTGTCCGGGCATCTTGACAAGGCCCTGGCGGCATTGACGGCAGAGGACAGTGAGCTGTTACGCGAGGCTGCGCACGGACTCAAGGGCAATCTGCTAAACCTGGGGCTGTCGGAACATGCACAGACAGCGGCAATGATTGAACAGCAGGCCGCCAGCAAGGAGATCCATTCCTGCCGGCAACCGCTCAAATCCCTGCAGGCCGCCCTGGCAGAGCTGTTGGGGTAATTATTTTTTTCGAGGTTTGTTATTCAAACTCTAATATGATCTGGTCCACATTCAAACTGTCACCACCTTTACACCACACCTTGGAGACAACGCCATCCACAGGGGCCCGGAGTACATTCTCCATCTTCATCGCCTCGATGACAGCCAGTTCCTGCCCTGCCTTGACGGCGTGGCCTTCCTCCACCCGCAGCTGAACCAACAGGCCGGGCATGGGCGCCAGCAACACCTTGGCCCGGTCATCCATCTGTTTCTTCGGCATCAGCAGATACAGTTCCGCGGCCCGCGGTGTTAAAACAAGGATCCTGGTTGTTTTCCCTCTATGGAATATCCGGTAACCAAGGCCATCCCGGGCCACCTGGAAGGCAAGTCGACGCCCGTCAATCGTTGCCCGTAAAATATGCTGACAAAATGCCCAGTCCGTCTGCACACAGTAGTGATGGTTCCGGCAGAGTACCCGGTACCCGCAATCCGGCTGGAACGGTTTCACTGTCACCTGGTGCTGTTCTTTTTCAGCAATCACCACCCAGTCATCCTGTACCCGCCGTTCATGGCCGGGCAGCTGACCGCTGATCCGGGCAGCCCTGTCCATGTATAGCCTGTGGACAATGGCGCCAATGATAATGGGCAGGTTCGGATCAGCTGTTTTGACATCCTCATCCCTGAACCCCTGGGGAAACTCCTGATCAATAAAGCCGGTATCAAGGGCGCCCTGCCTGAACCTGGGGTGCGCCATCAGGGCGCCGAGAAAGCCGACATTATGGCGAACACCGTCTACTACATACTCATCCAGGGCCTCCTGCATGAGGGTGATTGCCTCCTCCCGGTTCCGACCACAGGTGATGAGCTTGGCCATCATCGGATCGTAGTACATGGAGATTTCACCGCCTTCAAAAACACCGGTATCCACCCGAACCCTACCTGGGTCATTTTCCGGCGGCTGGTAACGGACAAGTCGACCGATGGAAGGAAGAAAAGTTCGCAAGGGGTCTTCGGCATAAATACGGCTTTCCACGGCCCAGCCATTGAGCTGGACTTCCTCCTGGGCAAGAGACAGAGACTCCCCGGCCGCCACTCTCAGCATCAGTTCCACCAGATCCAGGCCGGTCACCATTTCCGTGACCGGATGCTCAACCTGGAGCCGGGTGTTCATCTCCAGGAAAAAAAATTCCCTCTCCTGGGTGACAATAAATTCAACGGTTCCGGCCGAGCAGTAATTGACCGCCCTGGCCAGCCGGACCGCCTGCTCCCCCATGGCCCTGCGGGTCTCTTCATCGAGCAGGGGGGAAGGCGCCTCTTCAATGATTTTCTGGTGCCGGCGTTGCAGGGAACATTCCCGCTCGCCAAGATAGATCACGTTGCCGTGGCCATCGGCCATGATCTGGATCTCGACATGGCGCGGCCGGTCAATATATTTCTCAATCAGCATCCGGTCATCGCCAAAACTTGCCAGGGCTTCGCTGGCCGCTCGTATATATCCCCGTCGGCACTCTTCCTCATTGCGGGCAATGCGCATACCCTTGCCGCCACCACCGGCAGATGCCTTGAGCATAACTGGATAGCCGATTTCCGCAGCTACCCGGGCGGCATGGTCTCCGTCCCGCAGGATACCGTCGTAGCCGGGAATACAGTTCACCCCGGCCTCGGCGGCAATCCGTTTGGAGGTCATCTTGTCGCCCATGGCAATGATGGCCTCCGGGGGCGGCCCGATAAAAACAATATTTTCTTCGGCCAGCCGTCTGCAGAACTCGGCGTTTTCCGAGAGAAATCCATAGCCGGGATGGACAGCCTCGGCATGGGTGGCGCGGCAGGCCTGGATAATGGTGTCCATGCGCAGGTAACTTTCTGATGCGGGATCTTTGCCGATATACACGGCCTCATCGGCCATCTGCACATGCAGCCCGTTGCGATCGGCATCGGAATAGACGGCAACAGTGGTAATACCCATGGCCTGGGCCGTCCGGATAATCCGACAGGCGATCTCACCCCGGTTGGCAATCAATATTTTTTTAAACATAATCGGTTTTACAGGGGAATATTTCCGTGCTTACGCCAGGGGTTTTCAAGATTTTTTCCCCGCAGCATGGCCAGAGAGCGACATATACGGGTGCGGGTGTTGCGCGGCAGAATAACATCATCGATAAAGCCGCGGCTGCCGGCAACAAAGGGATTGGCAAACCGGCCGGTGTATTCATCGGTTCGCTGTTTGATCTTATCAGGATCACCACTCTCCCGGCGAAAGATGATTTCAACCGCCCCTTTGGGCCCCATGACCGCGATCTCCGCGGTTGGCCAGGCAAAGTTGACATCACCGCGCAGATGCTTGGAGCTCATCACGTCATAGGCGCCGCCATAGGCCTTGCGGGTGATCAGGGTTATTTTTGGAACCGTGGCCTCGGCAAAGGCGTAGAGCAGCTTGGCGCCATGCTTGATAATACCGCCATATTCCTGACTGGTGCCGGGCAGGAAACCGGGCACATCCACAAAGGTGACAATCGGGATGTTAAAGGCATCGCAGAAGCGGACAAAACGTCCGGCCTTACGGGCCGAGGCAATATCGAGACAGCCGGCAAGTACCATGGGCTGGTTGGCGACAACACCTATGGTGGAGCCCTGCATGCGGGCAAACCCAATGATAATATTGGCCGCATAGTCAGGTTGCAATTCAAAAAAATCACCCTCGTCCACAACCTTGACAATCAACTCCTTCATGTCATATGGCTTGTTCGGATCATCGGGAACAAGGGTATCGAGTGATTTCTCGATCCTGTTAGCGGGGTCGTTACATGGCCACACCGGTGGTTTTTCCCTGTTGTTTGCCGGCAAAAAATTAACAAAACGGCGCAGCATCAGCAGGGCTTCCACGTCGTTGGCAAAGGCCAGGTCAGCCACCCCGGAACGGCCGGTATGGGTCATGGCGCCGCCAAGCTCTTCGGCGCTGACCTCCTCGTGGGTAACCGTTTTCACCACCTCAGGTCCGGTAACAAACATGTAGGAGGTGTCCTTGAC
>JALVAI010000005.1 GCA_027011235.1 Desulfobulbaceae bacterium | reverse complement strand
TTCCTTTCTTATTTCGAATATCAATCAGCCGCTAACAATTGATTATCAGAAAAAAAGTACCTGATAAATTGCTTTTTATCTTATTATCAGGTAAAATTTATCTGATTTCATTATATTTGTTAATTTTTCTTATTTTTGACAATTTATCATAACTTTAATGAATTCCAAAGCGAAAAAGAAACCCATTCTTGAGGAAGTTCGGGATGTGTTGCGCCGCAAGCATTATTCGATACACACGGAGCGGTCGTACATTGATTGGATCAGGAGATTTATTCTTTTTCACAAGATGAAAAGCCGGGAAGAGCTTTTTATCGCCAGTGAACAGAAAATTGAAGATTACCTGACCCACCTTGCCATTGAAAGGCATGTGGCGCCATCTACGCAGAATCAGGCAATGAATGCCCTGGTTTTTTTGTACAAACGCGTCTTGAAGCAGGAGTTAACTCAGGAAATCAATGGGGTGCGGGCAGCACGCAAAGCCAAGATACCGGTGGTATTGACCCGGGAAGAGGTGGCAACGGTTTTGTCCTTGATGAATGGCGTACCGAGATTGGTGGCCCAGTTGCTCTATGGCGCCGGCCTGCGAATTACCGAGGCTGTGCGATTGCGGGTGCATGACCTGGATTTTGGCTATCGACAGATTACCGTACGGTCCGGTAAAGGCGGAAAAGACCGGGTGACGACATTTCCCAAAGCGATTGAGCCTTTGCTCAAGGATCACCTGGTCCGGGTCAAGGCCCTGCATCAACGTGATCTGGCCGAAGGGTATGGAGAAGTCTATCTCCCCCATGCATTGAAACGAAAATATCCAGGTGCGGCTAGTCAATGGGGATGGCAGTATGTTTTTCCTTCCAGGAATCTGTCAACAGACCCGAAAAGCGGGCAGGTGAGGCGTCATCACGTTGACCCCAGTGCGGTGAACAAGGGAATTCGGGCTGCGGTCCGCAAGGGCGGCTTGCATAAAAAGGTGAGCGCTCATACCTTGCGCCATAGTTTTGCCACCCATCTGCTTGAACGCGGAACCGATATCAGGACTATTCAGGCATTGTTGGGCCATAAGGATGTGGCAACGACCATGATTTACACCCATGTTCTCCAGCAGGGCGGCCATGGTGTGGCCAGCCCGCTGGATGATCTGTTTACAAAAGGGGTGCAAGGCTGAATCAGGGGGTGGGTTCTTGGTGACCTGTTCCTAAAAATCTACCAGTTCGACATCAAAGACCAGCCAGGCGTTTGGCGGAATGACGCCGCCGGCTCCGCGCTCGCCATAGGCAAGTTTCGGCGGAATGATCAGGGTCCGTTTCTCGCCCCGTTTCATGTGGATCAGCGCTTCGTCCCAGCCCCGGATAACCTTGCCCACACCCACTTCAAATTTGATCGGCTCGCCCCTGTCATATGAA
This sequence comes from Desulfobulbaceae bacterium, assembly GCA_027011235.1. Lineage (GTDB taxonomy): Bacteria > Desulfobacterota > Desulfobulbia > Desulfobulbales > Desulfobulbaceae > DRLX01. The sequence continues at coordinate 3,218 of JALVAI010000005.1, read as the reverse complement.
GAGTCAAATTTACGGCCATTGGCAAGGAGCCTGCCAGTGTAATGGGCGGTGATGGTGGTTCCGGGTTTGGGGGTCTCGCCTTCGCCTTCCCTGGTGACGACAAAATACATGCCGCTATGGGTGTGGCGGACCTTGGGCCACTTCTTTTTGATCATCTTGATGATCTTGTCCTGTTCTTCCTTTTCTGCCTTCTGCTTTTCTTTTTCGATTTTGCGCTGGGCAGCATCAAAGGCATCCTGTCCTGTCTTGAAGTTCTTCGCCTTGCTGCCGACGCGAATGATTTCGACATGATTGATAACATCGTCCTGGGCAATGGAATCGACAACATTCTGCCCTTCGACGACCCGGCCGAAAATCGTATGTTTGCCGTTTAAATGGGGCGTAGGTACATGGGTGATAAAAAACTGACTACCGTTGGTGTTGGGCCCGGCATTGGCCATGGCCAGTATTCCTGGTTTGTCAAAGCGCAGTTCAGGGACGATTTCATCGGCAAAGGTGTAGCCGGGGCCACCGGTGCCCGTGCCGAGCGGACAACCGCCCTGGATCATGAAATCCTTGATGACCCGGTGAAATTTAAGGCCGTCATAAAATGGTGTGCCAATGGGTTTGGGCGCTCCGCCCAGCTTCATGCTTCCTTCGGCAAGACTGACAAAGTTGATAACGGTCAGCGGGGTTTTGTCGTAGTACAGCTTGAGCAGGATATCGCCCTTGTCCGTCTGAATTTTTGCATAAAGTCCGTCTTTCATTTTTTTATCCTTTGCGTTTTTTTTATTTTGTGCATGTGCGGTCTGACTGCCCAGGCAGAGCAGGGCCGCGAAAAGAAAAATGAGTATATAAATATGTCTCTCGGCCATCTGTTGACCTCCAGTTTGAGGATTACTGATATCCCGGTTGCTTACAAGGCGTCGGCCTGGTTGTCAAGAAAAAGGTCGTCTGTTTTTCCCGGATTTGGGGGTAAACTTTATTGACTCGCACTGGTAATCCTGTTTAAATAGTCAAATTTGTGCGCGCTTTAAAGAAAAATGAAACAGCCCGTTGCCAGCGTTACTGTCAAATCATTGATTACAGCCGATTGTTGTTGCGGTTACCCGCGCTGAAACGGTGTGATCCGATGGTCCTGTGATACGTTCAGGCAGGGCGGCTAAAATGATGTATCGACTCTATACTCTGCTGGGGGCCGCAAGCCTGCCGGTTGTGTATCTGCTGGCGCTTCCTGCACACATGATCGGCGGACGGTTTTTCTATCGCTTTAATGAGCGGTTGGCTCGATATTCTTTGCCGATCCAGGGTCGGTCAGGAGATGTTGAGGCGCATATCTGGGTGCATGCGGCCTCTGTGGGTGAAATTCAGGTGGCCGCCAATATCATTGATGAGCTTGAGTGTCAGGGAAGATACCGGTTTTTCCTGACAGTGATGACCGAGCAGGGGCGCCTGGTTGCGGAGAACAAGTTTAGCAGCCACGTTACCTGCCTGATGGCGCCCCTTGACATTCCCTGCCTTGTCAGGCGGCTGATCGCCCATATTTGTCCGGATATCTTTATCTGTGTGGAAACGGAACTCTGGCCCGCCCTGCTTGACACGGTTCGCCGGGCCGGGATCGGCATGGTCCTGGTTAACGGTCGGATTTCCAGCCGCTCTTTTCGCCGGTATCAACGAATTGCCGGTCTGATGCAACGGCTGCTCAGCGGTTTTCAGGCGGTTGAGGTCATCCGGCCCGAAGACAGGGAACGTTTTGTTGCCCTGGGCGCAGCAAGAGAACGTATCCGGGTCAGCGGCAACAGTAAATACAGCCTTGGACCAGCTGCCCGGGCTGAAATGCGCGGCCGCTTACGCAAACAACTCAATCTGGACCGGACAGACACGGTTTTCATCAGCGGTTCCACCCGCAACGGTGAAGAGGAGTTGTTGCTGCCGGTTTACCGGAGACTGCGGGCCGAGTCAGATACCCGGCTGGTCTGGATTGTCGCGCCCAGGCATTTGCAGCGGCTTGGCGGCTTGCAGGAGTTTTTTGGCCGCAACGGATTGTCTGTGACCCTGTTGTCCCAGTGTGCGGCGGGCAGGCAGAGCGCGGACATTATTCTGGTTGATTATATGGGTGAACTTGCCGATCTGTACGCGGCCGGGGATTTTAATTTCTGCGGTGGCAGCCTGGTGGACAAGGGCGGCCATAATATCATGGAGATTGTCCGTTGGGGGCTGCCGGTCTATTTCGGCCCTTTCATGCAGGACTTTACCGATGCCGTTGCCATGGTTGTTCCTGCCGGAGCCGGATTTCAGGTGCAGGATGGTGATGAACTGGCCCTGGTGCTGATTGATCATATGCGCAATCCCAACAAATATGATCTGGCCTGCCGGGCGGCGGTCGAACTTGGCCGCCGGCAGAATCAGGCCTTGCGCCACCAGGTTGATGCTGTCTGCCGGGTGCTGCGGGCTTGCTGAAGTTCTTTGGTTGAAGACATGATTACGCATGTTATTGCAGGTGCGGGGGCGAATTTATTCGCCTTGGCAAAGCGCCATTTTATCCGGCAGGCCTTCCACAAGGCGACTGAAGCCGCCCCTACGGCCTTGGGTTGCAGGTAAAATCCGCCTTAGACTGTTCCAGCACGCATGTTGCGTGGTGCTACGCAATATTTGGCGCTTTGCGCCATTTCCAGATGGAAAAAATTTCGGATAGAAAAATTTTCAGACAGAAAAAAATATGAAAGCATTGATCGGGCTTGAAAACGGGACGGTCCTGCGTGGCCGCAGTTTTACCGGCAACGGTGAGGCGGTGGGTGAGATTGTCTTTAATACCAGCATGAGCGGCTACCAGGAGGTGTTGACTGATCCCTCTTATGTTGGCCAGCTGGTGACCATGACCTATCCTCTGATCGGTAATTACGGCGTCAATACAGAGGACATGGAATCGGCATCCATCCATCCCCGTGCCTTTCTGATACGTGAATACCAGGACATGCCGAGTAATTTCCGGGCCACCGGCACCCTGGCCGATTTTCTCCAGCAATACGGGATCCTTGGTATCGAGGGAGTGGATACCCGGATGCTGACCAGGATCCTGCGCACCTCCGGCGCCATGAAGGCCATCATTTCCACCGAGGATACCGATCCCGAGTCACTGGTGAGGCGGGCCAGGCAATGGCCCGGTCTGGTCGGCCGGGATATGGTCGCCCGGGTCACCTGCCAACAGCCCTATGGCTGGCAGGACAATGCGCCCGTAC
>JALVAI010000004.1 GCA_027011235.1 Desulfobulbaceae bacterium | reverse complement strand
AAACCTTTACTGAAAATACCGGGGGAATACAAAAAATTTAATTTTTTCCTTGCCTCGATGTAAAAAATTTTGTATCAACGAGTATCGGAGATTAAATTTGGCTTGATAGGCTATTAGTCACAATCAAGTCGTTTCTCTCATTACTCAAAAAGTAGAGGAGGAAGTATCATGAAGAAAACTTTAGCTGTTGCTGCCATTGTTTCCAGCATGGGTTTTGTTGGTAGCGCTGCGGCCGCAAATTTTGCCTTTCATGGCGACCTGGACCATCGTTTCCAGGTGTACACCAATCACGCTGATTTTCTGGTGAATGATAAATTCAAGAAAGGCGGCGCTGTGAACACCAAGGATGACATCGATGATTCCTGGGGCGAGGTCAAGTATCGTCTGTGGACTGAGATGGCCAGTGACAACAAAAATGTCAAGGGTGTGTATGCCATTGAAATCGGTGGTCTGGAATTTGGTAAAGATGGTTCCGTCGGTAAATCCGTCGGTGGTCTGTATTCCGGTGATGGTGTCAACATTGAGACCCGCTGGGCCTATCTTGATATGCAGATTCCTGGTGTTGCTGACAAGATGCGTCTGAAAACAGGTCTGCAGCCCTTTAACCTGAACAAGTACTTCTGGAAAGAGACCATCATGGGTGTCAATCTGGATGGCCAGGTCGGTAATGTCGGCTATTATGTCGGCTGGGAGCGTCCCTACCGTGTGGATGCCAGGTCCGCCGGTCCTGAAGTCGGTGATGTTGATGCCTTTGTCGGCAAGGTCTCTTTCTCACCCATGGCTAAATCCAAGGTTGGTTTCTTTGCCTCCTATATCGGAAATGACTCCGCTGTCCTGCATGATGCCGAAACCGGAGCTCGTACCTATAATAAGCTGGATGCCACCAAGTGGGAAATCAAGAAATTTAAAGATAATTTTGACCTTGATATCTATACCATGGGTATGACCGGCACGTTCAACATCAATAACCTGTTTTTTAATGGCGATTTCATCTATCAGGGCGGTTCCATCGACAATGCCACTTATGTGAATCAGGATGGCGTAACAAGCACTGCCCATGATTATGATATTAGCGCATTCTTTGCCCATGTAGATGTTGGAGCCAAGTTCGGCGCCACCAAGATAACAGGTACTTACTGGTATGCCTCAGGTGATGACGATCCCACCGATGACAACATTGATGCCTACATCGCCACTGACGTGGATATGGGCGCATCCATGGTCCTGATGGAAGGTCATCCCACCTCTGATGATTACTTCACGGAGCGGCCTTATGTCCTGGATAAAGGTATGCACCTTTTCAAACTGGCCGTTGACAACAAGGTTTCAGACAAGCTGAAAGTCGGCGGTGCCCTCCTGTACATGATGACCGCTGAGGACATCACCTATACCGGTGCAAACGGGCAGCAATTTGCAGATGACGGCATTGGTACCGAAATTGATGCCTACGTCAAATATATGCTGTACCCGGATGTCAGCATCTCAATGAACTTTGGGTATCTCTTCACCGATGATGCCATGGATTACTTTGAGAGTGATCTCAACGGTTCCGCTGATGAGGATATCTACACTGTCGGCGCCCGCCTGCGGTATAAATTCTAATCGCTTTTCTATTTGCCTGTCCTGACAGACAAGACAGGCAATACGCTTTACCAGGGCGACCAACTGTAAACAGCAGTTGGTCGCCCTTTTTTATGGTTATCCTGGTAATTCAACGGGTTATTAATGCTTACCCGCAGAGCGGGCACGAAACATTATGGACCAACAGAATATTTTACTGTTCCACCACAGAGCAGTGGGACAAGACAATTAGCAGATTGAATGGGTTATCTTGCATATGCAACATAAATGTTACATACGCTTGCAGGGGCGAATTTATTCGCCTGAGAAATGGGTCATTTTATTAGGAATGCCTTGCACAAGGCGACTGAAATCGCCTTTACGAGCATGGGTTACAGGAAAAACTTGTCTTGGTAAAATATTTCATCGCTGTGGTCCGAAACGGTTGAAAAATCCTTGAGAACAGGTATAACTTTCAGCAGTACAGGTCACTTATCAATTTTTTCATTTCCCGGAGCGTTGTATCGCTATGAAAATCTTCACACGTCTTTTCTGCCTGCTTGCCATCTTCACCTGTTTGCTGATACAGGATGGTATCAGTGCAACTTTAAAGGATATTGTCACCGACATGAAACCCCTTGAGGGGTATGTTGTCGATGTGGTTGGCGGTCAGGTTATTGTCGACCTCGGCAGTGATGCCGGTGTGCATAAATATGATCTGTTCACCGTCTTTCATCAGGGGCGGAAATTGACTGATCCGGTGAGCGGTAAAGTTCTTGGCCGGATTGAGTCGCGTGCCGGTGTTCTTTCCGTTACGCGGGTGGAAAAGATATTTTCCTATGCCAAGGCAGCAGGTTCCAGAGTCAAGGTCAGACGTGGTGATAAAATTGTCCGCTTCAAAGAGATAAATGCTGCTGTGATTGATAAGACAGGAAAAAACAATCATTTTTTTTCCGTACTGCAACAGGATCTGCCTGCCCTCAACTGGCAGGAACGGAAAACCGCCAAAACCGAACTTGTTTTTCTTCGTGAGGGAAATATTCTCAGAGTTATGGATAATCATGGCCGGGTAATCAGAGAGTATGAACTCCAACAGCAGGTGCAGCCTGTTGCCCGGCCCCAGGCAACCAGCCAATCTTTTGCGCCCGTATACGGCGCTGGAGCAGCAGCTACTGCCGCAGTTGTCGCTAACACTACCAATGGTAAAATTCGCTATGACCTGCAGACCTATGGGTACAATCAGGGCGGCAGCCTGCCCTATTCTGCGATCATGGGTGATTTTCTCATGCTCAATGGCAAAATGCATCTTGCAGTTATCCGTGAACATGAGGCCATGGTGTACAGGGTAGAGGAAAAGGGTTTACAGCAGGTTGCCAGGGTAAAGACTCCCTGGACCAAACTTCTGTCCGTCTGCTGGTGGCAGCCTGGCTCCGGAGCGCCCTATATCGGTATGACCGGTTATGACACCGATGAGCAGCAGGTCAGTTCAATTCTCCTCCAGTTTCGTAATGGTTCACTTGCTGTTATCCAAAAAGATATTCCCTATATCATTAATAGTAGTGATGTCGATGGCGATGGAAAGCCGGAACTCATGCTGGCCCAGAACTTTGACCAGGACGTCTTTTTCGGCAGGAAAACCCGTCAACTCATGCTTGCGGGAACCACGGTTAAAACCAGGGAATACAGTGGCTCACTGCCTTCATCTTTCCGGGTAACCGGGGGTACGGTTTTTAGGCAGGCATCAGAAAGCATACGTTCGGCCGCCTATATAGTAGGTAACAAACTTCATATCAGGGAAGGCGGCCGTCAGGTTTACACAAGCGCAAAGGAGATGGGCGGCAGTCTTTCCACGGTTCGTTATGTGCAGGACCCAGGCTCGATCAATCCGCTTTTTTCCAACGCCAACATCGAGATCAGACCGCTTGCCGTAGATGTGGATAACGACGGTATGCGGGAGGTGCTGGTCCCCAGTGCTGATCTTTCCGTCTTTTCCACTGTCGGCGGCGCTAATTCCATTAAAAAAACTTGGGTTTCGGTCTTGAAGAAAACCCAGGCCGGCACCTACATGAAGGGCAAGATCGGAGGTGATTATGACCAGTATATACAGGCCATCGGTGCGGCCAATGGCTCATTATATCTGCTTACTGTGAATCCGAGCGGCATCTTCACCGAGGCCCGTGGTCAAAGCAGGTTGCTGGTACTGCCGATGGCGGAATAGAGAACAAAGTCGACGACTTGTCTTAAATCGTATATGAGAAGGGCGTGTCCAGGTTGGATACGCCCTTTTTTAGCCTTAATCCTGAATTCCTGTCATAAAAAACAAGAAATTTTTCAGGTACAGTGTAGGAGCCCGCCCCTGCGGGCGATAGCCGTTCATTACATATAGCAGGTTATGATCGCCCGCAGGGGCGGGCTCCTACAATTTATTGGTTTGCGTGTAAAACTCGCCTTTTATTGATCCGATTTCAACACCGCAAGAAAGGCGCGCTGGGGAATTTCCACATTACCGACGGTTTTCATTCGTTTTTTCCCTGCCTTCTGTTTTTCCAACAGTTTACGTTTTCGTGAAATATCACCACCATAGCATTTTGCAGTTACGTCCTTGCGCAGGGCGGAAATATTTGTCCGGGCAATAATGGTGCCGCCGATGGCGGCCTGAATGGCAATTTTAAACATCTGCCTGGGGATCTCTTCCTTGAGCCGCTCGCAGGCCTTCAGTCCCCGTTCCCTGGCCCTGGTCCTGTGGGTGAGCTGGGACAGGGCGTCGACCTGTTCCCCGTTGACCAGGATGTCGAGCTTGACCAGATCACTGGGGCGATAGTCCAGAAGTTCATAATCAAAAGAACCATACCCCTGGGTCACGGATTTGAGCTTATCATAAAAATCATAGATCACTTCGGCCAGGGGGAGTTCACAGGTGAATTCTATCCTGCCGGGCATGGGGTAATGATAGTTGGTATTTTCGCCCCGCCGCTCCATACACAGGGTCATGACCGCGCCCATATAGCGTTCCGGAATATGGATGGTCGCCTTGATAAAGGGTTCCTCGATCTGCTTGATTGAGCCGGGA
>JALVAI010000003.1 GCA_027011235.1 Desulfobulbaceae bacterium | reverse complement strand
ATAAAAAACACTGTGAAAAACAGTACATCAAAGAATTAATGACACACTGCGATGGCAAGATAAAAACAGCCTGCGAGATTTCCGGGCTGTCAAGAGCACGCCTATATCAGCTCAGAGAAAAATATGGCCTGCTACCTTCTGGAAAGGCCGGTGCAAACGATAGAGAGAATTAACGCCAACTGCCGGAAGTATCCCTGTTGTCAAAAAACAAGACAGTGCAACAACGGCCATCGAGACTGACTGTCTTTTTTTAAGGCATCCTATCCATTGCCAACCAAATCCCACCAGTCAAAATCACCCCATTATCATATTAAAATTAAAGGACTTTTTAAAAAATTTCTCCTTTGTTTCACATCCGGCACGCACCCTGCTATGTAAGAGGCAACCAACAATGATGATGATCCCGTAAAAAGTCCAAATCGTTTTTAAAGATGGCTAAGTAAAAACATAGATATACAAGGTGTAGTGTTCCGGGGCGGGTCTCAACTATACAGGTAGTATGTTGTGAATCGCCCCGGGACACACGACGCAGTAGATCGAAGTTTTTACGACGCCATCAATGATCACAAACAACAAACATCCACCAAGGAGACAGACAATGAAGAAAGTCGCATTATTTGCCACTGTTGGACTGGCCCTTTTCGCAACCGCTGCCTTTGCCCATCAATACAGAGGAGGGCACAATGGCGGGCATGGCGGATACGGCCAGTTCCAACCGTCAAATGGTTGGGGAGCGGGCTGCCCCATGAATACTGGTATGAACGGATGGGGAATGAGGCATGGAAACAGGGGAATGATGCACCACAAAGGGATGCACCAGGGAATGTATAACACGACAAGGCCCGGCATGTATAGCAACTGGCGCGCCAATCCAGCCTATCAGGGACAGGGAACACAGGAGACCCCGGCGGATTAACCAGCCAACTTATGGAAACAATGGACACGGAGACGAGAGTAAATATTCCCTCGTCTTCCGTGTCAATACGTGCAAGTCTGTTCTTTTCCCCACCATATTTTTTCCATCATATTTTTCCCATCATGGTATAGTAGACAGTGTTTCCCTGTTGATCCATTTCGCTATCCGAAAGGAGTATAATCACCTTCCCATGTCAGGATTTTCGAAAAACAACTCCTTTAAGCTGTCCAAACCCATTTTTGCTATTCTGATCACCACGATCATCCTGGCCATACTACTTGCCACCAGCACCATTCGCAATTTTCGGCGGGAACAGCGCATCATGCAGAGCTTTCTCCTTGACGAGGGCCTCACCCTTATCCGCAGCTTTGAAGCCGGAGCCCGTACCACCATGCGGCACCCGATGATGATCGAAGACAGCCAGCCTCTGGTTACCCTGGTCAAGGAAACAGCAAAAACAGACCGAATAGCCTACATATCCATCGTAACCGAAGACGGAACCGTTGTGGCCGATGCCGGTCGACATGATATTGCCATCGACCGCAATATCACAAAACAGGTGCTCATGACGCAGCACCCGGTAACAGTCATGGTCCCAAACAACGACAAGGCACCAATTTTTGAGGTAGCGGCCATCTTCAAGACCCTGCCGTCTGAAGGACCGCCGATGATGGGCATGATGGGGAGGCATCATTTCAGACGAAAAACAGCGCAGACAATCCAGCTCGAACAGGGGCGGGCCGTCATCCACCTTGGTCTCTATACTGCAGAATTTATCAAGGCCAGCAGGCAGGACATCACCCATTCCCTATTCATGGGCGGATTACTTGTCCTGGTGGGTAGCGCTGGTTTTTACTTCCTCTTTCTTTACCAGGGCATGCAGGTTACCCGGGCAACCCTTGCCAACATGAAGCTGTACACCAAAAATATCATCGAATCCATGCCCGATGGGTTGCTTACCCTGGATTCCCGAGGCAGGATTGTCTCCTGCAATCCCAGGGCCCTTGAATTTACCGAAATGGACCTTCCCGGGTTAAAGGGCAAACGCCCGCAGGATCTGTTTGCAGGCTGGCCGGCCGACTCCCGGCACACACAGGGGACAGCTTTTTCATACACCTTTGTCCATAAAGACGGGACCGAAATCCCTGTTGAAATCAGCAGTTCTCCCCTGCTTGATGATCAGGGCAATACCCTGGGTGCGGTGTTTCTACTTCGTGATCTTCGCTCGATCAGGTCCATGCAGAACCAACTTGACCGGGCAAGACGTCTTGCCGCTCTGGGAAAGATGGCCGCCGGTATTGCCCATGAAATACGCAACCCTCTGGGGACCCTGCGCGGATTTGCCCAGTATTTCGGCTCGCGAGCTAATGATGATGATGCCAGGGAATACAGCGCCCTGATGATCGGAGAGGTAGACCGTCTCAACGAGAGTATCTCTTCCCTGCTCCAGTTTTCCAGGCCCCGGAAGCCTGAATTTGCACCGGTTGATCCACAGACTCTGCTCGACAAGACCGCAAAACTGCTGGAATATGATTTCAGGGAAAAAAAGATCACCCTGCAACTCACCGGCAATTGCACGCAATCGATTGAAGCTGACGAAGACCTTCTTTTACAGGTTTTGCTGAACCTTCTCAAAAATGCGCTCAATGCCAGCGAGGAAGGGACAACAATTGATCTCTTATGCAAAGAAGATGGGGACACCATCCGCATTACGGTTTCCGACAGCGGCAAAGGCATGAACGAGGCGGAACAGAGCCGGATGTTTGATCCTTTTTTTACCACCCGCACCGCCGGCACCGGCCTTGGCCTGGCCGTCAGTCATCAGATAGTTGAACAGCATGGCGGTCATTTTGCAATTAAATCCCAGCCCGGCAGGGGGACTTCCATAACAGTTGTTCTTCCCAAACAACGTACAGGCCAAAGAGATGCGCCATGAAAAAAATACTGATTGTTGATGATGACACCGCCCACCGCACCATGTTGAAAGTCAACCTGGCCGGGGCCGGATATGAAATTGTAGAGGCCGATGACGGCGACAGGGTTCTGCCCATCCTTGCCGAGCATGACATTGACCTGATCCTCATGGACCTGAAGATGCAGCGCATGGACGGCATGGAGGCCATCAGACTGCTCAGGGAAAAGGGGAGGCCGGAGCCGGTGATTGTGATCACTGCCTTTTCATCCGTTGAATCGGCTGTGGAAGCAATGAAACAGGGGGCCATGGACTATGTGACCAAACCCATTGATATCGAGGCCCTGAAACTGGCGGTTGCCAAGGCGCTTGATTATGAGGCCCTGCGAACGGAAAATCAGGAACTGAAAAAACGGCTGGGTGAACAGTTTGATTTCGGCAACATCATCGGTCGCAGTGCGGCCATGCAAAAGGTTTTTGAAACGCTTTCCCTGGTGGCGCCATCCGATGCCACGGTTCTGATTACCGGCGAGTCCGGTACCGGCAAGGAACTGATCGCCTCGGCCCTGCACCAGAACAGTCCACGCAAAGCTGGGCCGTTTATCAAGGTCAACTGCGCGGCCCTGCACGAAAACCTGCTGGAATCGGAACTGTTCGGCCATGAAAAAGGGGCCTTTACCGGCGCTGACAGCCGACGGCTGGGCCGATTTGAACTGGCCGACCACGGCACCCTGTTTCTCGATGAAATTGGTGATATGTCGCTGCCGACCCAAGCCAAGATCCTGCGGGTCCTCCAGGAAGGCGAACTGGAACGGCTGGGCGGCAGCAAAACAGTCAAGGTGGACGTGCGTCTGGTGGCGGCTACCCACAAGGATCTGACCGCCATGGTGGCGGAGGGGACCTTCCGCCAGGACCTTTTTTTCCGCCTGTCAGTGGTGCCAATAGAGCTGCCGGCACTGAATAAACGGACAGAGGACATCCCGGTGCTGGCGGACTTTTTCCTCCGCCGGTACGCCAAAAAGAACAAAAAAGACATCAAGGGGTTTCATCCCCAGGCCCTGATGCTGCTGGCAAGATATTCATGGCCCGGTAATATCCGGGAACTGGAAAATACCGTTGAACGGGCCGTGATTCTCTGCCTGGGTGAACAGATTACCCCAAAAGAACTGCCCCCGCAGATGCTGCCCAAAGATTTTCAATTTACCGGCGGGCAGACAGCGGCTTCCGGCGGCCTGACCTTAAAGGACATGGAACGGGAGGCCATTCGGGCCACCCTGGAACAGACCGGCGGCAACAAATCTCGCGCCGCCAGGCACCTTGGCATTGCCCGCCAAACCCTTCTCAATAAAATCAAGGAATATGGCCTGTAAGACGGCTTCCTGGTTGCTTGCTCCGAAAAAATGGCCTCCCCATGGGTAGCTGCTCCTTATGGCACAAAACAAGAAATTTCATTTCGTTGCACGTATTCGCGGCTAAAGCCGCTCCTACCGGAAAAACACCATATTCCCGTAGGAGCGGCTTCAGCCGCGAACCTGAACTTGGTTAAACGATATCATGTCCCCAATTATTTTGACCAGCCGACAAGGCACGGCACAAAAAAACGATTGTTTTATTTCTTTATTCAGCAGACAGCGGTCGTCCCGCCATTTTGGGACAACGATTGCAGGGTATCGGCCATTGAAGGCTTAACCTCTGCTTTAAGTTTTTCCAAGGACTTATCTTCAGCGCTGTCCAAATCAAAATCCATTTGCAATCCCATCCAAAACCGGGCGGAATTGCCAAAATAGAGTGAAAGCCGCAGGGCTGTATCTGCGGTAACAGAT
>JALVAI010000002.1 GCA_027011235.1 Desulfobulbaceae bacterium | reverse complement strand
TACCCTGGGAGTGAAAAAATCCGCAGACGGTCTGCAGGCCCTTGTCTGGTACAAACAGGGCGAGATGGAAAAAATCAGGAAATACTGTCAGCGCGATGTGGAGATAACCAGGGACCTGTTTCTCCATGGCCTGCACCAGCGCTATTTACTGTTTGCCAACAAGGCGGGCAAGGTTGTTCGGCTGCCGGTTGATTTCAGCGGCGCCATAGCCAAACTGATTGGCGGGCATGGGGGGAAACAGGACAAAAAGGACAAAAAGGACAAAAAATAAGGCGAAACAGAGGAGGAATAAAATACGAAAATTTCCCCGCAGGAACGGGCCTGCGGGGAAAAGTATATTTTCCCGGACCGGTTTACGGCCAGACCAGTTTGGAATGGACCCAGCCGGTGAGTTGGGGATGGTAAACCTTGAGCCATTCGCCCTTGCGACCGATCTTTTTCAGGATGACCTCGCGGGCAAAGGTTCCTATTTTTTTATAGTTGGTGCCAGGGCCGCTGCGGGCATTGCATTCCTTGACCTTGACAATGACATATGGGGTTTTGCTGACCAGGGAGCTGAAGACCCATCCCTTGTCATTTTCAAAATCACTGACCTTGAGCCATTTTCCTTTTTTGCTCAGAACCTTGAGGGGATATCCTGCCGGCAGCTGATACAGCACGTCATTTTGCGTCGAGGGGCCGGACCGGAGATTAACTCCGTCCTTGACCACGCTGACAAACTCGGCCGCCAGAAGGGCGGTGGTCGAAAACATAACAATTGATATTGCCAGAACAACACTTTTTATCAACATCTGTTGATCCCTGCTCCTCATTGCACTCTCCTTCAGATATCCGAAACCGGGTCTCTGTCAACCGCGGTTCCCGTTAAATACATTAAATATTCCTGATTACCCCTGGTCCCCTTGACCGGCGAGGGAATGGTTCCCCGGCAGGTGAGACCAAGGCGTTCTCCAGCCAGCAAAATTTTTTCAAGGGCCTGCTGCCGCAGATCCGGATCCCGGACAATACCGCCCCGGCCAACCTTGTTTTTCGGCAATTCAAACTGGGGCTTTACCAGGACGATTATCTGAATCTTTTCCCTGACACCAAATAATCCGGTCATGGGGCCAAGAAGTCGATCCAGGGAAATAAAGGAGGCATCAGCCACACACAGATCCACAGGTTCCGGAACCTCCTTGTCGCTAAGGTAGCGGGCATTGCAACGTTCAAGGACAATCACCCGCTCGTCATTGCGCAATCTCCAGTCAAGAACACCATAGCCCACGTCAACCGCATATACCCTGCGAGCCCCGTTCTGCAGCAGGCAGTCGGTAAAGCCCCCCGTGGAACAACCGATATCAGCACAGATCCAGCCTACGGGATCAAGGGCAAAGGCATCAAGCGCTGCCGCCAGTTTTTTTCCGCCCCGGCTGACAAAGGGTTCTTTTTTCTTGATTGTAATCCGGCAGTCGGGCCTGTACAGACTGCCTGCCTTGACCAACGGGCTATCGTTGACCATGATACAGCCGGCGCCGACAAGCGCGGCTGCCTCGGCCCGGGTATGGGCATGCCCGCGGGCAACAAGCAGATCATCAAGACGTCTTTTTTTCAAGCCGCCCATAGTATGACAATAAAACAGGCCACAAAAGGTCTGCTACAGATTTTGCAATCGCTTTTTGGCCTTGGCAGCCTCCGGGGTGCCGGCGTATTCATTGATCAATTTCTTGTAGATAATCTTGGCCGTTTCATTGTCTGTCAGTTTTTCAAAGGACATCCCTTGTTTTAATAATGCAGCAGGAGTATGCGGGTCTTTGGCATGATTGGAAATAACCTTTTGATAATCAAGGATGGCCAGATCATATTCCCCCTGCTTGTAGAGAGATTCTCCCATGTAAAAAAGCGTTTTCGCTGCCTGTTCGCCACGGGGATTGCGGGACAACACCTGCTCAAAATCGCCATAGGCCTTTTTGTATTGCCCGGCCTTGAATTCTGCCATTGCCTTGGCAAACGGCCCTGATGCCTTATCAGTTGACTCTTTGGTTTCAACAGAGGATTTTTTTCTTACCTTTGTATTTGTTTTGGAATCCGCTGCTTTTGATTTTGCTTGAGAGGTCGCGGCAGCGGACTGGTTCGACTCGACAAGGTCCCCGGTACCAACCCTGATTTTTCTTTTTGCAGGCAATACTTTAACAAAAGAAGAGCCGGATGCTGCGGCCATAATGGTGCGCTGACGCGCGAGCTCAGCCTTTTTCGCAGCTTCCCGCGCCCTTTTTTCTGCCTCACGAATCCGCGCCCGCTGCATGGCATCAATGCCATTGGTCAACTGCTCAACCTGTTGCTGCAACTCGCTTATCTTCTGTTCATCGGCGGTCAGTCGTTCTTCCAGAGCGGCCTGCATATCACTCAATGCCTGGGTCAACTGTTGATGGTTCTGGGCCTGGCGATGATCATTTTCCTCCAGACGGGCCTTGAGGCGGGTAATCTCTTCATCGACCCGGTCAATTTTGTTCACAGAACTGGCCTGTCGTTTCTGCAGATTTTCCACTGTGGAATTTTTCACCTCTTCCACCTTCTGGTTAACGGCCCGTAACTGATAATTCAATTTACGAAGATCATCCTGGGTGGCGCACTGACAGAGGAGAAAAAGTGAACATCCGGCTAAGACAATATTGCGAATATTTCGTACACCTGGCATGGGTTACCTCTTTTTTCAAATAAACCAACGTGGCTGGACCATGTTTTACCATCCCAGTCACAACGAAAAATAAAAAAATCCGAAACGACACAGCTACGCAGACTTTTCAGACTTTTCAGACTTTTTTTAAGAAAAATCACAACAATGATCCCGGTAAGCGGAAGGTGCAAAGAGGCCTGACCGGCCTGTCGCAACAGTGATACCGCTATGCTGGAATGATAAACTTCGACCCAGGCAGGAGGGAACAAGTTATGTAAAAAATATCTTTGCCGAGTCTTTTGAATATGTCATACCACGTCCTCTCTTGCAAGACAAATACATGGTCAGACATCCTTACCGGGAACAAACCAGAACTACATCCATCTATGGCCGGGGCGACCAGCGTGGATAGGCCTGGTTACCCTTGATCGGAAACAGGACGCGCATTCCCTTGCCGTTGGCAAAAATGGCGCAAATTTCGGAATGGCCGTTTCTTCGGCGGGAAAAAACCAGCTGCTTACCATCCGGCGACCAGGTGGCCGATTCAAAATCCCCCCAGTCGGAAAAAACCCGGTGCCCCTGCCCGCCTCGGGGATCAATGATAAAGAGCTGGTAATGGCCGTCTATCCGCCCGGTATAGACTATTTTGTCACCCTTGGGAGACCAACAGGGCTCACTGTTTTCCTGGCCGTCAAAGGTGAGACGCTGCACCCTGTAGTCATTCATATTCATGATATAGAGCTGGGGTTGTCCGCTGCGATCGGAAACAAAGACCAATGATTTACCGTCCGGAGAAAAGGAAGGAGAGACATTGATCCCTGTCCTTGCCGTCAATCGCCGCAGGATTTTCCCCTTTCTGTCCATGAGATAGAGATCAGGACTGCCGTCTTTGCTCAGTGTCACCACCATGGTGCGGCCATCCGGCGAAAAGGCCGGGGCCAGGTTCATTCCCTTGCGTCTCGACAATGGTCGGGTAACGCGACTCTGTCTGAGATCGGTAATATAGAGGTCCTGGTTTCCGCGATGGTAGGTGGTATATGCCAGAAAATGTCCGTCAGGAGTATATCGGGGCGAAACACAGAGGTGTTTGTGGCGGGTAATCTGACGCCGACCACGATTCATCACATCAGCGACAAAGACCTCCTTGGCTCCGGTTTCATCAGAGATATAGGCTATTGACGTCCGGCTGATGCCGGGCTCTCCGGTAAACTCCTTGACCAGGGCGTCGGCCAACCGCAGGACCATATCATCCTGCTGATTTGTGTGTCCGGTATAGCGCCTGCCGGCAAGAAGTCTGTTTTCGGCGATATCCTGCAGCCGGCCTTCAATGACAAGTTTTTTCCCGTTCATGGTGAATTTACCCTGGACGACGTAATCAACGCCATACGCCTTCCAGTCGATGACCGGACCGTTGCCATAGATTGCCGGATCAACCACCCTGGCAAAACCATGAAATTCCAAGGCACGACCAAGGAGGTCAGCCATTTTTTTCCCCTGGACGGATACGGCGGAGCTGCCGCTTTGACCCCTGAAAGCAGGGATGGCGACAACAATTTTGCGGACATCAGATGCCGTAATATCAAGGTACACCCTCTGGCCAAAAGCCGATTGTCCAGTAAGGAAAATTACCAGAAACAGGACCATTGATGGAAGTAATTTTTCAGTAAATTTCATCAGTTAATCTCTACCATTTTATAAGGAATACAAAGTGAGAAACATCAGCTTTCCGCATCACCTGCCCCAAGCGAATCTATCGACCAATTTGAACAGGGCAAAATAACATTGATGAACTCGTAAAAAATCCATTTTTTTTCAAAGATGGCTAAGTAAAAACATAGATATACAAGGAGTAGTGTTCCGGGGCGGGTCTCAACTATACAGGTAGTATGTTGTGAATCGCCCTGGGACACACGACGCAGTAGATCGGAGTTTTTACAACGCCGTCAAGAGTGCAACTACCCATTTAATTCTGCACCCCGGCCGGACGCAATCTAAATCCCAGGTCAAGAT
>JALVAI010000001.1 GCA_027011235.1 Desulfobulbaceae bacterium | reverse complement strand
AGATAGAAGAGGTCCATTTTCTCAAAATCGGGCAATTTCTGCATATTTTCTCCTGCAACTATTTTATTTGAATCCCCGGCCTGTTTCTGCTTCAATACAGACAACCATATAATCAGTTACCCGGGAACCAGAGATGACCGATACAATAACCAACTTCTACCGGCAACAGTTACCCGATGGCCGGTTACAACATAACATTCTTACGACCTCCTGCCCGTTTTGCAAGGAGAAACAGACAAAAGACACAGGAAACCTGATCGTTTTTCTTAACCGGGCAAGCTATTTCCACGGCTATTTTCGCTGCTCAAACCGCTGCGTTCCAGGTGGTTTCCCTCTTCATTTCGGTCGCCTGAAAAAAATCCCCCTCAACCGGGTGCCTGGATATGATCCCGACCGTGATTACGGGGTGCGCCAGGTTAACTACCCGGCAAAAAATATCAACAGCGACATCCTGGGATTCATGGAAAAAATGACAGACCGGCTGGTTGATCATTTTGCGGCCATCGGCGTGGGGAAGGATGTGCTGACGGAGATGAAGGTCGGTTTTAACGGCCGCTACCTTGTCTATCCGTATATTCAGGAGGACGGGAATTGCTACGCCGCCCGCTGCGTCCATCCCGACAAGCCCGAAGATACCTTCTGGTACGGCAACGAAGATTTCTGCCAGCCGCCCTATACCCTCTGGAATGGCAGTGACATCAAGTGCTGTGAAAACGGCTCCCTGGCCATTACCGAAGGCGAGGAAAATCTTCTGCTTCTCAAACAGCTGGGACTTCCCTGTATTTCCCTGCCCGTCATCGGCGAGCTGGAAATGCTTGATCCGGACCGTTTTCAGTGGCTGTCCACCCTGTTTCTCTTTGTCAATCATAATCCTGAATCAGAGGCGGCGGCCCGTCTTTTTGCCGAAAGGGTCGGCTATAAGATAAGAATTGTCCGCTGGCCGGAAGAAACGCCAAGCAAATATACCATTACCGACCTGGCCAGGGACAGGGGAGAAGAATTCGGCGCCACCGCCTTTGCGATGATCAAGTCGGCGCGTTCATTTTCACCCTTTGGCTCACCCGAACATGAACACCTTCGGTTCGTTGAACAGCTCCGGCTTGAATCCGCCGACAGTTTCACCTCCATGCGGTCAAATTTTCCCAAACTGAACCGGGCCCTGGACGGCATCCACGGCATCAACATCATGGGTGGTGTTCCCAAGGCCGGCAAATCCAATTTTTTCATCCAGATCGCCTCTGACATGGCCGCAAAGGAGATCCCGGTTATCTACTATGACTTTGAAAACGGCCGCCAGAAAATATATATGCGCACCCTCTGCCGATTAAGCCGCCTGACCACAAAACAGATAAAATCAGGCGGGCTGAGCGACGATGAACAGCAGCGACTTAACCAGGCCAGGGAAGAACTGAAAAACATGCTGCCCTGGTTCCGGGTCGTCAACGAGCGAAGGCTCAGTCCGGAACTGATGCGCCGGCATATTGATTTTCTTCGCCATGAAACCAGATCGGAATATACCCTGGTTGTCATTGACAGCCTCCATAAACTGCCCTTCAAGGACCTCTCGAAACGACGGACCGGAATCAATGCCTGGCTTCGGCAACTTGAGGCGATCCGTGACGAACTCGGGGTTTCCTTTCTGGTGATCTCGGAACTTTCCCGAGGTTCGGACGGGCAGTATGACAAACGACCGCACATGGGCTCCTTCAAGGGATCCGGCGATATTGAATATTCGGCTGACAATGCCATGGTCCTCCTGCCAAAATGGGACCCCTTTGATACAACCCCGCCGGAAAAAAGAATCAATGACCTGTGGCTGGTGGCAAGCCGGGAACAGAGCCCCGGCCTGATTGCCTCCTACCGGCTTGATTTCCCCTACTGGGGATTTGTTGAACAGGAAACATAACCAAGCGCCCTGCAATCACCTGTTCGTGATACATTTTTGAAACCGGCACCTGCGCCCAGCCGACAAGCAGCACCACCAGCCTTGCCATGGATTCAACTATTCCAGTTTTTCAACCAGATAGAAAAGATCATTCCGGCACCGCCAGCATGCATGTTTTTTGCATTTAAAACAGGACAGATAGAGAAAAAACTGAACTATCAACGAATTGACCCATGTGACCTGCCACGCATCGGCTCTTCATCCGCTCCATCAACAAGATCATGGAACAAAGAGAATTTCAACGCTTTCCCATTCGATGCCGTCTTGAAATACAGGGAAAAAATCAATCAGGGGATCCGTTTGTCGAAACAACGGAACTGATCAATATATCCGGTGGCGGCGCCCTCTTTTCCACCCGCCGGAAAGATTATTATGTCAAGGATCAGACCGTTGAAGCCAACATACTGCTGCCGGGAACACCTGATATCCAGGGGTCGATGACGACCTCGGCCAGAGTGGTCTCCGTCGATAACAGAAAAAATACCGCAACCGGCGAACAGACAGGAATACTCCAGGTTGCCATCCACTTTCTGGAACCATTACGACTCCTGCGACAAAACAGGCAAAGCTCCCCGGCCAAACAACCACAGGAAATCAGGCGATGAAGGCCGAAAAGCACAAATCAGGCATGAGTTTTTATCGCAAAATCAGGATAAGCCTTGGCCTGATGGGTATCCTTCCCTTCCTGTTGCTCATCTATCTTTTTATCCAGGAGCATATTTCCCTTTCCAATACCCTTATTCTCTGCGCGGCCCTGGTCCTTTTCTCTATCCTCATCGGTTTTACCCTGCTGCGGCAATCGGCGGACCAGCTGAAGACCCTGGCTGAAATGACCGCCGTGGAGCCAAGCCAGAAAACCATTGAGCCAGTTCAATTCCAGATTGACGCGGAACTTGACAATATCGCCGCCAATTTTAACGCAGTTGTCAACCAGTTGAACCAGGCCAGGCATGATATTCAGGAGCAGTCCATCCAGCTCCTCAAGTATGCAGAAGATCTGGCCAAGTCCTACGAAAAGTTGAAACAGGAAGAACAGCTGCGCACACACCTCAGCCGCTATATCGGCAATGATCTTGTCGAGCAGATCATGAACTCCAACAGTGAGGTACTCATTAAAAACCAACGGAAAAGCCTGACGGTCATGTTTGCCGATATCAGATCCTTTACCGCCATTTCAGAGCAAATGGCGCCCGAAGAGGTCGTTACCATGCTCAATGAATACTTCAGCATCATGGTTGAGATCATCTTTTCCCATGGCGGTATGCTGGATAAATTTGTCGGTGATCAGCTTATGGCGGTTTTCGGGCATATGACAACAGAAAAACAGGGTGCCCGGGATGGGGTCCTGGCGGCCCTGAAAATGCAGCAGGCAGTAAAAAAACTGATGCGCCGCAGAAGAAAAAATAACCTGCCAACCTTCCGCATCGGCATTGGTATCAATACCGGCAGCACAATCATCGGCAGTGTGGGCTCGGAAAACCGCATGGACTATACCGTGATCGGCGACACGGTCAATGCGGCCGCCCGCCTGGAAGAACAGGCAGGGCCAGGTGAGATCGTCATTGGTGAGCGCACCTATATACATATGCCTAAAAAATTACGGGTGAAAAACCCCCGCGCATTACAGGTAAAAAACCGCAGGAAACCTGTGGTCTGTTATACAATAGACAACGGGTCAACAGCGACGACCAACAAACAAAAAGATCACGTATCTACTCGTAATACCGCTCCATTTCCAGTCTGATTCATTACCACTGCCTCCATCCCCCTCTAAGTTCTTAGTATAAGCAAAAAATTTTGACATTTGGAGTCTGTCACATATACAATACTTAAAAAGCGGAAACACAACAAAGCGGGATACCCGCAAATCAGGCCTTGCAGGGTCGGTATCAGCGCCAGGTGCACCCTGACCAATCACATTCACCCCTGCAAGACATGTAATTGATCGAAGTTCACCGCAAAATATACATATCAATACCGTAAAACATTTTTTTTATACTCAGCTATCCAAATAATTCCACAGTTTAGTTTATATTGTCACGAGGAAAACACATGAAGTTTCTGAAAAACCTACCCCTGAAAATAAAAATCCTGCTGATCGTTATCCTGCCGCTTGCCGGCTATCTCGGCGTATCCAGTATAAGCCTTGTCCAGGATTATCAACAGCTGAAGTCCTATAACGCTATTTATGATCTCTCCATACTCTCAAAACACATCTCCAATCTGGTACACGAGCTGCAGAAAGAACGCGGCGCGTCCGCAGGTTTTCTCGGCAGCAAGGGTAAGAAGTTCAGGAATAAACTCGCTGCCCAGCGACGGGATACCGATGTCAGAAAGGCAACCCTTGACAGTTACCTGAAAAAATTTGATCTGAAAAAGTTCAATCCAACCCTGACCGATAAAATCAACCGGGCCATGACCCAATTAAGCCGTCTTGACGACGAGCGGCGGGCGATTTCCAGCCAGCAGCGTACCACCAAAGAGGCGGTCAGGTATTATTCACAAACCAATGCATCTCTTCTGGACATTATCGGCTACATGACGCATCTGCCCGAGGACGCAAAGCTCGCTGCCCAGATTGGCGCCTACTATAATTTTCTCCAGTCCAAGGAGCGGGCCGGCAAGGAGCGGGCCGTCCTCAGTAGTGTTTTCTCCAAGGGACAATTCACTCCGTACATGTATTCCCTGTTCATTCAACTCGTCACTGAACAGAACACCTATCTTTCCGTGTTTAAAGCCCTTGCCAC